>JAYUHJ010000459.1:0-7597 GCA_043767065.1 Hyphomicrobiales bacterium
TTGACCATGACCGCCAGCGCATCGAGCGCGACTGGCAGCTCGATATATTCGATGCCGTTCTTCTTGCAGTCGTCGGCCTCCGACTTGCGGATCGGGCGCGAAGCGTCGACAATGTCGATCTCGCCGCGGCAGAATTTCTTGAAGCCGCCGCCGGTGCCGGCGATGCCGACCGTGACCTTGATGCCCGGGTTGGCCTTCTGGAATTCCTCGGCCATGGCTTCGGTGATCGGGAACACGGTGGACGAGCCGTCCACCTGAATGATCGTCTGCGCCGACGCGGCCGAAGACGCGGCGGCCAGCGTCAGTGCTGAAATCAGGATAGTCGCGAGTTTCACGGGATTCTCCCTGCCTCTTTGGTGATCCGGCCACCGGCCGTCGCCTGCGGCCATGCCGGGGCTTCGCGACTCCTAGGGCTCCCGGAACAAGCTTCTATGACGGCTGGGTGACGGACAGATGACGGTCTAATCGATTGAAAAGAAAGGCTTACTCGCGGGCGAGGTCGAGCCGTGCTGTGAATTGCGCGCCGTGCCCGAGCTCGCTCTCGATCGAGAGCCTGCCCCGGTGGCGCGCCAGGATGTGCTTGACGATGGCAAGCCCCAGGCCGGTGCCGCCCTGAGCCCGGCTGGTCTGCGCGTCCACCCGGTAAAATCGCTCGGTCAGCCGCGGCAGATGTTCGGGCGCGATCCCGGGCCCGAAATCGCGCACCGCGACGACCGCTTCGCCGCCCTCGGCGGCAAGCGAGATTTCCACCCGCTTACCGGCGCCGCCGTATTTCAGCGCGTTCTCCACGAGATTCTCGAACAAGCGGATCAGCTCGTCGCGGTCGCCCTGCACCGGGAGCTGTTCGACCTTGCGCTTCACCTCGACCGCGACGCCGCGCTCGCGCGCCAGCGGCGAAAGCGCGTCGCGCACGTGGTCGAGGATCGGCACGAGATCGACCTCGCCCTTCGGCTGGATGTGCTCGTTCATCTCGATCCGCGACAGCGACAATAGATCGTCGATCAGCCGCGACATGCGCTGGGCCTGCTCGGCCATGATGGCGAGGAAGCGATCGCGCGCCGCCTCGTCGCTGCGCGCAGAGCCGCGCAATGTATCGACGAACCCCGAAAGCGAGGCCAGCGGCGTGCGCAGCTCGTGGCTCGCATTGGCGACGAAGTCGACGCGCATCTGCTCCACCAGATGTTGCTGCGTGTGATCGCGGAATGTGAGCAGCACGAAATCCGGCGCCTGCTCGGCATCCTCGAGTGCGAGAAAGACCGGCACCGCATGCACCTCGAACTTCCGCTCCACCGGCACGCGCTCGATATATTCGACCCGCCGCGGCGTACCATCGGCGGCGAGCCGCACCGCCTCGATCACCTCGGGCGCACGGACCTTCAGCGAGATCAGCTCGTCCGGCCGCACCGAGCCGTGCATCGACGCCGCACGCTCGTTGCCGGCGAGCACCATGCCACGCCGGTCCAGCAAATATGCAGCATCGGGAAGTGACCGGATCAGCGCCGCCAGCGGCGCATCGGATCGAGTCACTGCTGCGGCCGCGATGCCGGTGCCCAACGGCGCCGGATTTTCGTTTTCTGACGTCGCCAGTGCGGCCAATCCGATGGCACCGAGCGCGAGCAGCAATTCGATGGAAGAGAGCCGTCCCGCAAGCGCAAGCACAATCAGGACCGCCGCGGCGGCGAGCAGGACCCAGCGCACCCGGACGATGCGGCGCAAGAATCCGGGGCGTTCGTTGCTATCTGCGGGAGACGTGGCCATGGCCGGTTTTTCCCTAGCATCCTCTAGCGCGCTCCGCGCCCCGGCGCCAACTGGCGCGCGACTGGCCCCGTGCTAGCCTGATCGGCGGAGGATCGGACCATGGCCAAGAAGACGAAGCCGGGCGGCGCGCCGAAAGCATCGAAGAAGACAGGCGCGGCCACGCGGCTCCCCAAGTTCTCGCTCGAGGACAAGGAGCTCCCGCCCGAGATCGAAGAGCGTGCGTTCACCAGCGGCGGCTATCCCTACGACAAGCGCCTGAAGCGCAAGAAATACGAGAAGGAGTTGCGCCGGCTGCAGATCGAGCTGCTCAAGGTGCAGAACTGGGCGCGCGACAAGGGCGAGCGCATCGTCATCGTATTCGAAGGCCGCGACGCCTCCGGCAAGGGCGGCGCGATCCACCGCTTCACCCAGCATCTCAATCCGCGCGCGGCGCGCGTCGTAGCGCTACCCAAACCTACCGAGGTCGAGCGCGGGCAATGGTATTTTCAGCGCTACGTCGCGCAAATGCCAACCAAGGGCGAAATCGTGCTGTTCGACCGCTCCTGGTACAACCGTGCCGTCGTTGAGCCGGTCATGGGCTTCTGCTCGCAGGACCAGACCGATCAATTCCTCGGCGTCGCACCCGAATTCGAGCGCATGCTGGTCGAGGATGGCATCCGACTGGTCAAGTTCTGGCTGCACATCGGCCGCGAGATGCAGCTCAAGCGCTTCCACGCCCGCGCCCACGACCCATTGAAGCGCTGGAAGATCGGCCCGGTCGATCATGCCGCGATCGACAAATGGGGCGCCTACAGCGAGGCCAGCGACGCCATGTTCAAGGCGACGCACCGCCCGCACGCACCCTGGACCGTGGTGCTCGCCAACGACAAGACGCGGACGCGGCTGGAAACGATGCGGCACTTCCTGCGCACCATCCCCTACCCGGCGCGCAGCGAGAAGGCGCTAAAACGAATCGACCGCAAGATCGTGCTCGACGGCGCCAAGTTCCTCTCACGCGGCGGGGAGTAGTGACGCCAATAATCGGCGCCATTCCGGTCGAATCCGTCAGCTTCCGGGCTTCTTCCGTTCAGTCCCGGCCTTGTCCGGCGGATGAATGATCTTCGCCGACACCCAGGGCAGATCGATCAACAGCTCGCGAATACCGATGATGGCCAGCGCAAGCGCGAACGGCACGACGTAGTAGTAGAGCCGGAACAACAGCAGCGCTCCGACCAGGTCCTCCTTGTCGAACAGCGGGAGTGCGAGCAGCATTGCCGCGTCGAACACGCCGAGCCCGCCCGGTGAATTGCTGGCGAAGCCCAGCAGCGTCGCCGACACGAAAATCACCATCAGCGACACGAAATCGATATTGGGCCGGTCCGGCATCAGCACGTACATCGCCGCGGTGGCACAGGCGAGATCGACGATACCGATGAGGATCTGCAGGAACGTGAGCTTGCCGCCGGGCAGCGTCACCGTCCAGTTGTCGCGGCCGAACGTGCGCGGCGCCATGCTGACCCAGAGCACATATCCGGCGAGCGCGACCAGGATCGCGATTCCGATGCCGCGATTGAACGCAAGCGGCAGCCGGTCGATGGCGCTCGCCGACACCGGGTCGAACGCGGCCCCGAGCCCGAGCACCGCGAGATTACCGAGCCAGAAGGTGAGCCCGGCGATGAAGCAGATTTTCGCGACCTCGATGCCGGAGAGCCCGCTCCCGGTATAGACGCGGTAGCGCACGGTGCCGCCGCTGACGACGCTGAAGCCGACATTGTGGCCGATCGAGTAGCTGGTGAAGCTGGCGAGCGCCGCGACGCGGTACGGTACCTCGTTGCGGCCGATCGTGCGTAGCGCGAAATAATCGTAGAAGGTGAGCGTGAAATAGGCGATCGCCACGAACACGCCTGCCAGCACGAGCTCGTAGGGCGACGTCGTCCTGATCGCGGCCACGACCTCGCGCAGATCGATGTCGTACAGCATCCGGTAGAGCACGACAAAGGCGGCGGCGATGACCACAAGGCTCGCCGCGATGCCGAGCGCCCGCCAGGGGATTCGGTCTTTGAGGGATCGCTTTGCGCCGCGAAGGTCGTGCATCGTTTTCTGCGCCGCGCACCCGATCCGCCGATCTGCAGATTCGCCCGCGGCAGTGAGCCCTTAGCAGAGCGGCACCGTCACTGCTAGACGTTCGGCCGGCCGACGCAGTGATAGGCGAAGCCGAGAGCGCGAATTTCATCGGGCGGATAGATGTTGCGCAGGTCCACCACTACGGCCCCCGCCATGATCTTCTTGATGCGCTCGAAATCGAGCGCACGGAATTGCTCCCATTCGGTGACGATGACGAGCGCATCCGCGCCTTCGGCGCAGGCATAAGGCCCGTCGCAATAGGTCACTTTGGCGAGCACCTTTTTCGCGGCTTCCATTCCGGCCGGGTCATAGACCTTGATCCTGGCGCCGGCGTCCTGCAGCGCCGCGATGAGGGCGACCGAGGGCGCCTCGCGCATGTCGTCGGTATTGGGCTTGAAGGTGAGGCCGAGCACGGCGACCGTCTTGCCGCGCGCATCGCCGCCGAGCGCGCCGGCAACCTTGCGCGCCATGGCGCTCTTGCGCGCGTCGTTCACCGCCGCGACGGCCTCGACGATACGCAGCGGAACCTTATGGTCCTGTGCGGTCTTCATCAGCGCGACGAGATCTTTGGGGAAGCACGAGCCGCCGAAGCCCGGGCCCGCGTGCAGGAACTTGCCGCCGATCCGGTTATCGAGGCCGATGCCGCGCGCGACCTCCTGCACGTCGGCGCCGGTCTGCTCGCAGAGATCGGCGATCTCGTTGATGAAGGTGATCTTGGTCGCGAGAAACGCGTTGGCCGCATACTTGACGAGCTCCGCGGTGCGGCGGCTCGTGAACATGATCGGCGCCGCATTGAGGTAGAGCGGCCGGTAGAGTGCGTTCATCACTTCCTTGGCGCGATCATCCTCCGTGCCGATCACGATCCGGTCCGGCAGCTTGAAGTCGCGGATCGCCGCGCCCTCGCGCAGAAATTCCGGGTTCGACACCACCGCGAAATCGGCGTCGGGCCGGTCCTTTCGGATGATGCGCTCGATCTCGTCGCCGGTGCCGACCGGCACGGTCGACTTGGTGGCGACGACGGTAAAACCGGAAAGCGCCGGCGCGATCTCGCGGGCGGCGGCGTAGAGATAAGACAGATCCGCATGGCCGTCGCCGCGGCGCGATGGCGTGCCAACCGCGAGAAACACGATATCGGCGCCCCTGACCGGCCCGCTCGGATCGGTGGTGAATTCGAGCCGGCCCTCGCGAACGTTGGTAGCGACGAGCTCGGCCAGTCCCGGCTCGAAAATCGGGATCTCGACGCGCGAAAGCGCCGCGACCTTGGCGGCGTCCTTATCCACGCATACGACCTGGTGGCCGAAATCGGCGAAGCAGGCGCCGGAGACCAGGCCGACATATCCGGTGCCGATGACAGTTACGCGCATACCCACCCGAACGGATTCAGCAGGCCTGAGCCTGGCGCAAGTTGGTGTTTCCACTCGCGTTTTCGGCGGAGTATATAGATTGCGGGCGAGGAAAAGCCAAATGTCCGACGCGCTCTCATTGAGGCCTTCCAGACGCGCGCCGAACGCGGGAGTGCGGCCTTGAAGGTCTTGGTCACCGGCGGCTCCGGTTTCATCGGCTCGGCGCTGGTCCGCTTCCTGATCGAGGAAACGGACGCCGAAGTCGTGAACCTCGACAAGCTCACCTATGCCGCCGTGCCCGAGGCGCTCGCATCGGTCGAGCGCGACCCGCGCTACCGCTTCGAGCGCGGCGACATCGCCGATGGGCGTTTGCTGCGCGAGCTGTTCGAGCGTTACCGGCCCGAGGTCGTGATCCATCTTGCGGCCGAGTCGCACGTCGACCGCTCGATCGACGCACCCGCCGCTTTCGTGGACACCAATATCGTCGGCACTTACACGCTTCTGGCGGCCGCGCTCGAACATTGGCGCGCGCTCGCTGCCCCCGCGCGCGAGCAGTTCCGATTCCATCATGTATCGACCGACGAGGTGTTCGGCTCGCTCGATTCCGGCAGCTTCACCGAGACCAGCCGCTACGATCCGAGTTCGCCCTATGCCGCAAGCAAAGCCGCCGCCGATCATCTGGTGCGGGCCTGGAGCCGCACCTATGGGCTTCCGGTCGTGATCAGCAACTGCTCGAACAATTACGGCGAGTTCCAGTTCCCCGAGAAGCTCATTCCGCTGATGACGTTGAACGCGCTGGAGGGCAAGGCGCTTCCCATCTATGGGCGGGGCGAGAACGTGCGCGACTGGCTCTATGTCGGCGATCACGTGCGCGCGCTCTGGCTCATCGCTGCGCGCGGGAAACTCGGCGAGACGTATAATGTCGGGGGTGGCAATGAGCGGCGCAATTTGGAGGTGGCGGAGACGATCTGCGACCTGATCGATGCGCGGCACCCTTCCAATAACGGCCCGCGCCGCAAGCTTATCGCCTTCGTTCCCGACCGGCCCGGTCATGACCGGCGCTACGCGATCGACGCCGGCAAGCTCGCGCGCGAGCTCGGCTGGCGCCCGCAGGAGACATTCGACAGCGGCCTGCAGCGCACAGTGGAGTGGTATCTCGCGCATCCCGACTGGTGGACGCGCGTGCGTGAGCAAGTGTATCGCGGCGAGCGGCTCGGTCTTCCGGCATGACCGGGCCGATCCTCGTCTTCGGTGCCGAGGGCCAGACCGGGCGCGAGCTGATCGCCCTTGCAAGCCGGCGCCAGGTCGCCGCCGTCGGCCTGTCGCGCCTCGATGCCGACATTACCCAAGCCGAAGCCCTGCGCGCCGCGATCGAGCGGTATCGGCCGCAGCTCGTCGTCAATGCCGCTGGCTACACCGCGGTCGACCGCGCCGAGAGCGAGCCCGAGCTCGCGCACGCCGCCAATGTCGAAGGTCCCGCCGTCCTCGCCGCCGTCAGCGCCCGAGCCGGCGTGCCGCTCGTGCATCTCTCCACCGATTACGTTTTCGACGGGAAAAAATCCGGCGCCTATGTCGAGAGCGATCCGGTCGCGCCGCTCTCCGTCTATGGCCGCAGCAAGGCCGAGGGCGAAGCGGCCGTGCGCGAGGCTCAACCGCACCACGTTATTCTTCGCACTTCCTGGGTATACGGCGTCCACGGCAAGAATTTCCTGAAGACGATGCTGCGGCTGGCAAGCGAGCGCGACGAGCTCACGATGGTTGCCGACCAGTTCGGCTGCCCGACCGCGACCGCCGACATCGCCGAGGCGATTGTCCTGCTCGCACCGCGCCTCGTCGCGGATGCGAGCCTCTCCGGCACCTATCATTTCGCCGGCACTGGGCGGACAAGCTGGCACGGCTTCGCGACGGAAATCGTCGCGCGCCAACGGCCCTTCACCGGCCGCGACCCGCGCGTCGTTCCGATTGTAACGGCGGATTTCAAGACCGCAGCACGCCGGCCGGCGAACTCCGTCCTCGACAGCGGCCGCTTCCGCGCGATCTTCGGACATTCCGCGCGTCCCTGGCTCGAGCGCGTCGCCGAGACGGTCGATCTGCTGCTGCGCACCGCGCCCGCCGCGCGTTGAGCGTGTCGGCTTGCATCCTATTGGCGGACATGCGTTATTCGTCGAAATCGGGGTGCGTGAAAATATGGTTGCGACGTCAGGCAGCGAGCGTCTTCAGGTCCTGCCGCTCTCCATTCCCGAAGTGAAGTCGATCGTCGCGCCGCGATACGCCGACGCGCGCGGGTTTATCAGCGAAACCTTCAATCGCCGCGATTTGGCTGCTGCGGGAATCGATTTCGACGGCGTGCAGGACAATCGTTCGGTGTCGCTGCGCAAGGGAACCGTGCGCGG
>JAYUHJ010000460.1:0-3198 GCA_043767065.1 Hyphomicrobiales bacterium
GACGGGACGAGAAGCCCACAAGTCAAACCCGATCGGGCGATTTTCTGGTGGTCTATCGCCTGGAAGAACAGGTCGTCGAGGTCGTGGCCGTGGTCAACCGCAAGGAGTTCGAGACCCTGCTGCGTCGGCTGCGCTCACCAAGTCCGTCCCGTTGATACACAAAGCTTTTGGACGATCGGGGAAGAACTCATGGGGTCTTTCTTGGCCTATTGCCCTCGATGCCTTCTCTCAAACACCTGAGCAATGCTTCCCCTGTTTCATAATCTCTTCCCGGCAACTCATTGGCGACGCCGACGATCAGCCGATCACTCGTTCCCGGATCGGCCTCACGTTCCAGAATATCCAGAATCGCACGCTGTGTTCTGTCGTTCATCATTTCGGCCATATCATGGCCCAGCAATCTGGCACCTGCCCGCTCAAGATCAAATCCTTCGGCTTCCAACCAGTTTGAATGATCGCCATAGAGCCTCTCGTCATTTCCAGCCTGTCCGTAATTCCTTAGAAGAAGCGCAAGATCAGCGATATCCTTTTCAGGCGATTCATCGCGCCGCTCATTCCATGCGATCAACTTCAGGACCGCCATTCCGGACAAAGAGACACAACGAATGGTAAGGGCAGGACCGACCCGAACGATCAACACACTCTTCCAGGCGTCCCGAAATCCCAGCACGTTCATCCGAATAGCCTGGTCCGGTGGCCAAGTAACCGAGCCGGGAGGAGATTCAATCTCACCAAATGGGATAATATCGATCGGTAACGTGCCCCGATAACGAAGGCGATGGATGACGTTCCGCTCCGGCGCAAAATGGCCGGTGGCAACGAGTAGGCCCTTTAGCTGGTCATAGACTTCCCATCCATTGACCATGACGCCAAAATCAATGTCCTGGGTTCTTCGTCCAGTTGAAATCCCATAGCCCTGCTCAAGGATCAAATCCCGTGCCGCCGCCCCGGTCACAAAAAAGTCTACATTGGCCTTTTGGGCGGCTTCCGTTAATGCCGAAAGCAAATCGGCCGTCAGTGGATCAATCTTCCCCGACAAGTCGAGTGAGATATTGGTCATAGATCAATTTCCCGGTTTCGATGTTGCGGTCTTTTGCCGTAGCAAGCAGGTCGGCGTACACGAGTAACGGTGGGACCAGGTCGGGATAATTCCCCTGATCGTCAAAATGCCAAAAGGCCTTGATCAGCTCCACGTCGCCGGCGGTATCCTTCCTTAAGTGATATTTGAGCACGAGGGGATTCACGTCGCCGGCGGCGTAGATCGTGGTCCTCTCCGGTTTCAAATAGTCTGTAAGCTTGGCGGCAGCGGCTTCGCCTCCCAGGAAGGCATTGAAATGTCGCCAATCAACATTCTGCCACCAGTCAGGACGAGGAGCACGAAAGCGTCCAACGAAGAGCTTCGGCCGTAACTGGTGCGCGTAGGCGGTCACCCAGGCATCCAGGAGCTTCCGCTTGTTCACAAGCTTCCTCTTCAGCTTCCCACGCTCAATGAGGTAACCCAGCCCCCGTAAATCATACATAGCCCAACCCACCGTGCCGAGCGCGACCCCGGCCGCCTTGGCAATCTGACGATAATTCGCGTTGAGCAAATCGGGAAGGCAAAGCAACGTGAACACGACTTGGAGCCCGGTGGGTCGAAACAGCGTGATCTTCTTCGCCTCCCGATCTCGTTCCGGAAGCTTTCGGCCGGCGTAGCCGTGGTCCTCGCGGATGCCGGACTGCTCGGGGAGGTCGGCGGGGACGGCGGTGTTCCAAAGCAGCTTGCCAGTCGCGCGGTCAAGGCAGAGCAGGTGGCGCTTGAGTTCGTCCAGACTTGCGCCGCGTCCGGGCTGCACGCCGGTGTAGCAGGTGAGGAAAATTTTGTTGCCGAAGACAATCGGGCTGGACGTGCCGGGACCGGGAAGGTCGGTCTTCCACGCAATGCCGGCGGTGTCGCTCCAATTGAGCGGCGTGCCCTTCGCATCGCTGACGCCGTTGCCGCCGGGGCCGCGGAACTGCGACCAATCGGCAGCGGCGGCGTGGAGAGAAACGAAGGCGAGCAGCAGAGCGGCGAATGATGACGAGTGCATGGCGGCAATTTCGCCGCTGAAAGGCCGTTGGAGCAAGGTCAAAAAGTCGGGTCGGACTTGCCGTCAATCTGCGGCCTTCCCCGGCTTGACCGCTCGGCTAGAGTCACGCCGTGCGCAGTCGCGTCAGCGAGCCCTTCAGCGAACGCCCCTTCTGGCAGGCGTTGCCCGGCGCGTGGCATCCGCTCTGCGGGAGCTTCAGCGAGATGGGCTGGAGCTTCGAGTGGCATGACTTCGAGCCGGCGACGCGCGTGGAGTGGGGGAAAAGTTTTCATCCGCAGGGGCTTGAGGTCTGCCTCAACTTGTCTGGCACGGGCCGGCTCGCGACGAAGAAGAGCGAGCTGGAGGTGAAGCCGGAGTCAGCGGCGCTCTACGTTTGCGGCGATGCGCCGGTGACCGCGTGGCGCGAGGCTGGCGAACGACATCAGTTCCTCACGGCGGAGTTCAGCGTGGATTTCCTGCGGCGCAACTTGCCGCGCGGCATCGGACAGGTGCGGCCGTTCGTGCAGCGCATTCTCGACGCGAAGAAACCCGCGTCCGCCGTGGACGCGAGCCAGCCGTTGACGCCGCGACTGCGTCTGCTCGTCGCGGCGTTGCGCTCGCCACCGGTGAGCGGCGCGGCACGGACGATGTGGTTCACGGCGAAGGTTTATGAAGTCGCGGCGGAACTCTTCTTCGACCACACGGCGGAAGAGTCGCTGTTCTGCACGCGGCAGACGCACGTCGCGCAGGAACGCGTGGAAAGGGCGGCGACGCTCGTGCGCACGCATTTCGCCGAGCCGCTCACGCTTGAGGAGCTTGGCCAGCGCGTGGGTTGCAGTCCGTTTTACCTCAGCCGCACTTTCACGGAGCAGATGGGGATGACGATTTCGCAGTTCCTCCGGCAGGTGCGGCTCGAGCGCGCGGCGGAGCTGCTGCGCTCCGGCAAGTTCAACGTCACGCAAGCCGCGCTCGAAGTCGGCTACTCCAGCATCGGCCATTTCAGCACGGCGTTTCACGAGACGTTCGGCTGCTGCCCCGGGCTGTATCCGCTCCAGATGCCGGCGCAGCGCGCGGACAAGGAGTGAGCCGTGCCGGCGGTTTGCAACCGCCGTCCGAAGGGAGCAGCAGTTCGAGACGGCCCTAAGCAATC
>JAYUHJ010000461.1:0-3192 GCA_043767065.1 Hyphomicrobiales bacterium
TGTGCTTGCCGACGGGATCGCCGTCGATCTCCCCTTCGAGCTGCCGCCCGGCGCCAACGGAGCGATCTTCGTCGAGTCGCTTCGCGCCGCCATCTCACCAGCACCGGTCGACGTGGTCGTTCAGCCGGTCAAGCACCGCAGGAAGCGCCTGTTCGTCACCGGTGCGGGTGAGATGGCGGCGCGGAGCGACTCGACGAAGATGGCGCTGTTGGCGCCGGGCGGCAGCTCGAAGGGGAGATCGATGGCGATCCCGTCGGCGAGCACGACCGGATTCCCCACGCCAGGCAGGATGATGCGCGCCGCGTCCACGACCACCGGCGTTACGCCGGGCCGGGCCGGGCTCGAGATCAGAGTGGCGACGTGGGTCATGCTATGGAATCGGCCGGGAGGTGTTTCGCAATGCGTGCGGTGCTAATCGCAGGTCCGACCGCGAGCGGCAAGTCGGCGCTGGCGCTTTCACTCGCCGAGCGTATCGGCGGCACCGTGATCAACGCGGATTCCATGCAGGTCTATGGCGATCTGCGCGTGCTCACGGCGCGGCCGACGCCGGAGGAAGAGGCGCGGGCGCCGCACCTGCTCTATGGCCACGTGGATGCCGCGGAGGATTATTCGGTCGGGCGCTGGCTTGCCGACGCGAGGAGGGTGCTTGCCCAGGTCGAAAGGGTGCAGCGCCTGCCGATCTTCGTCGGCGGCACGGGGCTTTATTTCAAGGCGCTGACGCAGGGGCTTTCCGTCATTCCGCCGGTGCCGCGCGAGGTGCGGGAGCGGGTGCGCGGCGAGGCGGAAGGGGCTGCAAGCGCCGAATTGCATGCCAAGCTTGCGAGCGCAGATCCGCAAACGGCGACGAAGCTCCAGCCCTCGGACCGGCAGCGCATCATCCGCGCGCTGGAAGTCTTCGCCGCAACCGGCCGGCCGCTCGCTGAGTGGCAGGAAAAGCCGGGAGTGCCGCTGATTCGCCCGGAGGAAACCGTCGCTGTATTTCTTTCCGTCGAGCGGGCGGCGCTGCACGCGCGGATCGATGCGCGTTTCGACGCGATGCTCGAGGCGGGCGCGCTCGACGAGGTGCGCGCGCTCACACGCCGCAAGCTCGATCCGAGCTTGCCGATTATGAAAGCACACGGCGTGCCGTGGCTGATGCGTCATCTCGCCGGGGAAATTTCGCTCGAGGAAGCGGCGGCTGGCGGCAAGGCCGACACGCGCCGCTATGCGAAACGGCAGGAGACCTGGTTCCGGCATCAACTCGCGGGTTGGAACTGGATCGAGCCGGAAAACGCGCTCGGTCATTTGCTCGCCAAGCTTGGCTAAGCTACTCCGCCGGATTCAATCGCACCCGCGCAGATTCGCGCGGCTTAAGCCAGCGCCACATTCCGCCGGCGAGCGCGACCGCGAGCGTCACGATCAGTACCCACACGGCGGGGCGGAGCATGGAGAAATCGGAGACGTTGAGATTGATCGCAAGAATCCGGCGCGCATCGACGCCGGTGAGCACGCCATACCAGAGGGCCTCATAGAGCGCGGTGAAGAGTGTGGCGAAGGCCGCGAGCGCCAGGAGCCAGGGGAACGTCACCTCACGCGCGTAGCGCTGCACGGCGCGGAAGGCCAAAAGCCAGAACAAGAAGCCCGTCATCAAGAGCGGCTCATAGATGTCGAGCTTCTTCTGAAGCGCGAAATGCACGACGGCAATGACGCCGATCGCATAGGCGAGCCGGTGCAGCTTTCCCCAATTGTGCCCAAGACGGCGGATCATGGCGTCGGTGGAAGTGACCGCGAGCGCGATAAGGCCGATCAGCCCGACGAAGCCGATGGTGAGATAGAAGCGGAGCACAATCTCGCTCGCCACCGTGCGCAGATCGAACTTCTGATCGATCACGTAGAGCGTGAAATGCGAGAAGATGTAGAACGCAGCCGCGACGCCGAGCGTGCGGCGTGCGTTGACCAGCTTTGGCAGATGAAACAGCCGCCGCGCCGGCGTGATGGCGAGCGTCACGAGCAGGATACGCACCGCCCAGTCGCCGCTGCGATGGATCAGCTCGGTCACCGGGCGGGCGCCGAGATCGCCGGCGCCGGTGCGATAGGCGAGCCAGAGCGCGGGCAGGCATACGCCGACGAAGGCGATGATCTTTTCCGGCGACCAGCGCCCGGATTTCTCGCGGAGGAAAGGCATGGCCGAAACTATTGCGGAGGATTGCCTGGCGATAGGCTGGGGCTTCCAACGTCTGTGTGAAGGCGCTAGAAGCTCATCCTCGCTTGACGGCGCGCGGAATACCGGCTAGAAACCGCGCAACTTTAGGACTGAAACGAATGGCTCTGCGCAAGATTATTACTGTAGTAGGCAGGCGCGCCTGGCGAGGCACAGCCTGAGGGCGGTGCATTTTGCCGGTGCGCAAAGGGGCCTCTTGGGCCCCTTTTCGATTTCTGAAGGACCCTTGAGGCACAAACCGAAGCGGACGAGTGGAGCGGACCATGAATACGGAAATGACCGGCGCCGAGATGGTGATCCAGGCGCTCGTGGATCAGGGGGTCGAGCATATTTTCGGCTACCCGGGCGGCGCGGTGCTGCCGATCTATGACGCCATGTTCCAGCAGGAGAAGCTGCAGCACATTCTCGTCCGCCACGAGCAGGGCGCGGTGCACGCCGCCGAAGGCTATGCGCGCTCGTCGGGCAAGGTCGGCGCGGTGCTCGTCACCTCCGGCCCCGGCGCCACCAACGCCGTCACCGGCCTCACCGACGCGCTGATGGATTCGATCCCGATCGTGGTCCTCACGGGGCAAGTGCCGACCCATCTGATCGGCAACGACGCGTTCCAGGAATGCGACACGGTCGGCATCACACGGCCGTGCACCAAACACAATTATCTCGTGAAGAACGTGAACGATCTCTCGCGCATCATCCACGAGGCGTTCTACGTCGCCGCCGCCGGCCGACCCGGTCCGGTCGTGGTCGATATTCCGAAGGACATCCAGTTCGCCAAGGGCACTTACGTCGGCCCCAGGAACGTGCAGCACAAAACCTATCGGCCGAAGCTCAAGGGCGATATCGACAAGATCAAGCAGGCGGTTGAGCTGATGCGCCACGCCAAGCGGCGCGGGCCTCGCGTTGGAGTTGCCATCACGCCTGCACCCGAGAGTCGATCATCATCCCGGCCGACACAGCCACGACTTCGCCTTCGGCAAAGGGCTGCCACGCTCCGT
>JAYUHJ010000462.1:0-7505 GCA_043767065.1 Hyphomicrobiales bacterium
GCGAACGCCAGCGTCACGCTCGGCGGCAGCTTGGAGATCGCGTTTCCGGTGGCGGCGGCGCCGATGCCCAGCCCGCCGATGACGATGGCAATGCGCGGGCCGCGCGCGCGCTCGATGGTCGGGTCGACGCGGGCATATTGCTCGAGGGGCCGCTTGCCGTCGGACGCCATGCGCGGGATCGCGCCGTGGCGCGAGGTCTCGACGAAGCGCGGATCGGCGGTGGGGGCGGCAGCACGCGGATTGACGGTGCCTACGATATCGGGCTCCGCCTCGCGCGTGCCGATGGCGACTTCTCGCCGCTCGCCGGTGCGGCCGTCGATGACGGTGACGGTGCGGCCGGGCGGCTTGTTGTCGACGACGCGCGCGTCCGGCGCGGGGGCTGCGATGGTGGCTGACGGCGTGGTGCCCTTGGTGGCGTCCTCGATCGCGACCACCATGCGCGGCTCGCCGCCGAGCGGATCGTCGACGACCAGGACCCAGCCGATGCCGGCGGCTACGATCGCGGCGAGCGCGACGGTGACGACCGAAAGAAACGAGAACGGCAGCCTGCTCGCAGGCGGGCCGGTGCGCGGTGCAGTGCCGAGAGGCGAGTCGAGATCGTCAGCCGCCACGTTGCGATCCCCAATGAACGAATCAATCGCGATTCTAGCACGCCGGAATCCGAAGCCCCGCCCGGTTGCCCGGGCGGGGCTTGGAAAGGCGTGAAAACGGCGGGTCGCTCAATTCGGCGTGGTTTTGGTGCTCGGCGGGAAGGCCGCATGCTTCTCGACGCCGCGCATGAGATCGAGCGCCAGCTTGAGTTGCTTGTCGTCCTTCGGGTCGAGCGGGACATAGGCGGGGGAACCCGCCTTTTCCTCTTCCTCGTCGCCGCTCTTCAGGTGGCCCTTCAACTGCGCCTCGCCTTTGGTCTCGACCTTGCCTTTGAGCTCTTCAGGCAGATCCTGGATCAGTTCGATTTCGGGCGAGATTCCCTTGGCCTGGATCGAGCGGCCGGAGGGCGTGAAATAGCGCGCGGTGGTGAGCTTCAGGGCGCCGAAGGTGCCGATCGGGATCACGGTCTGTACCGAGCCCTTGCCGAACGAGCGCGAGCCCAGGAGCGTCGCACGCTTGTGGTCCTGTAACGCGCCGGCGACGATCTCGGAGGCCGAGGCCGAACCGCCGTTGATCAGCACGATCAGCGGCTTGCCGCCGGTCAGATCGCCCGCCCGCGCGTTGTGGCGCTGCGTGTCCTCGATATTGCGGCCCCGCGTCGAGACGATTTCGCCGCGTTCGAGGAACGAGTCGGCGACCGCGATCGCCTGGTCGAGCAATCCGCCGCCGTTGTTGCGCAGATCGACGATATAGCCCTTGAGCTTGTTGGCGGGAATTTCCTTGGCGATCTCGGCGATGGAGCTGCGCAATTGCTCGATCGTACGCTCGCCCTGGAAGCTGGTGATGCGGATATAGCCGATGTCGCCGCCCTCGATGCGGTGGCGCACGTTGCGGATCGAGATCACCTCGCGGACGATCTTGACCTCGATCGGCTTGTCGACGCCCTTGCGCTGGATGCGCAGCGTGATCGTGGAATTCACCGGGCCGCGCATCTTATCGACCGCCTGCTCGAGCGTCAGGCCCTTTACCGCCTCGTCGTTGAGGTGGGTGATGAGATCGTTGGGTTGAATGCCGGCCCGCGCCGCGGGGGTGCCGTCCATAGGGGAGACGACCTTCACGACGCCTTCCTCCATCGTCACCTCGATGCCGAGACCGCCGAACTCGCCGCGGGTCTGCGTCTGCATGTCGCGGAAGTTCTTGATGTCGAGGAAGGCCGAATGCGGATCGAGCGCGTTGAGCATGCCGTTGATCGCCGACTCGATCAGTTTGGCGTCGTTCGGCTTCTCGACATATTGCGCGCGCACGTGCTCGAAGATGTCGCCGAACAGGTTGAGCTGGCGATAGGTATCCGACACGGCCGCGCGTGCGGTCTGCCCGAGTAACAGCTTCGGCTGCACGACGAGGGCGACCGCGAACGCGCCGGCCGCCGCACCCAGGAGGAATAGCGAGGTTCTGCGCATCATCCGCGTGCCTTTTCCGTTTCGGTTGCCGCCCACCAGGGGGCGGAGTCGATCGAGTTTCCGTCCTTGCGGAACTCGACATGAAGTACCGGCTGTGAGGAGCCGAGCGTCACGGCTGTCGCCGTCTTGGGCCCGTTACCCATCACAGCAACGGGCTCTCCGGTGAGCACGAATTGTCCGAGCTCTACGGTGATCCGTTCCATTCCTGCTAATAGCACATGATATCCGCCGCCGGGATTGATGATCAAGAGCTGCCCGTAGGAGCGGAAGTTCCCGGCAAATACCACCCAACCGTCGCACGGGGCGGTGACCTGGGCGTCGGTGCGGGTCATGAGCAGCAGACCCCGTTCCGTGCCCCCGAGGCCGTCGGGTGCACCAAATTCACGCACTCGTGTCCCAGAAACGGGCAAGGGCAGGCGGCCGCGGGCCTGGGCAAACGCCAAAGCGGGCGAAATTCGGGCGGGATCGGCCAGCGCTGCAGCGGAGGTCTTCTCGGCCGTCTCGCGCCGGGCGGTCTCGGCGGCGCGGGCGGCGCTAACGATCTCTTTCTCCATGCGGGCGATCAGCTCGCGCACGGTCTCGGCCTGCTTGGCGAGCGCCTGGGTTTTTGTGCGTTCCGCCTCGAGCGCCTTTTCGTTTTCGCTCTGCTGGCGGCGGCGCTCCTCACCGAAGGCGGCGATGCGGCGGCGCTCGTCCTCGAGCGCGACGCGATTCTGCGCCAGCGCGTCGCGCTCGGCGGCGATCTCGCGGCGCAGGCGGGCGAGCTCCGCCAGGTCCGCGGCGAGCGCATCGGCTTCGGTTTTCAACTCGGGGATGATGGCGCCGAGCAGGATGGCGCTGCGCACCGAATCGAGCGCGTCCTCGGGGCGCAGGATCAACGCCGGCGGCGGGCGGCGGCCGATCTTCTGCAGCGCCGCCAGAACCTCGACCAGCACGGCGCGGCGGGATTCGAGCGAGGACTTTATTTTTGTCTCGCGCTTGTCGAGCTCGGGCAGGCGGTTCTCGGCCGCCGAGAGCTTGGTTTCGACCCCACGGATTCGCGCAGCCGCGTCGAGCAGCGCTTGCGCCAATTTCTTGCGATCGTCCTTGATTGCGTCGATTTCAGCCTTGAGCCTGGCTTCAGCATCCTTGGTGCGGTCGATCTCGCCGCGCAGGACCTCGAGCTGGCGCTGCCGCTCGGCCTTCTCGGCTTCGAGACCGGCCGGTGCCTGGGCGAAGGATATGACGGAAAACGCAAGCAGCGCCGCGAGCGGGACGGCGGCGAGAGCGGGCACATGGCGTAAGCGAATCATTCGCCCCGATGATAAGGGTGTCCGGACAGGATCGTCACGGCCCGATAGACCTGTTCGGCGAGCAGGATGCGCGCCAGCTGGTGCGGAAATGTGGCCGTGCCGAAGGCAACAACCAGCTCGGCCTTCTTGCGGACCTCCTCGCCGAGCCCGTCGGCGCCGCCGATGAAGAAAGTAGTTGCCGGCGCGCCCTCCGAGCGGAAGGCGGCGAGCTTGGCGGCGAACGCCTCGCTCGCCAGACTGCGGCCGCGGCCGTCGAGCGCGACGAGGCGCGAGCGTGGCGGCGCGAGCGCGAGCAAGTGTTTTGCCTCGTCGGCTATGCGGTCCTTGGCAAGCCGCTTGGTACTCTCGGCGATCTCGCGCACTTCGACCGGCGCCAGGCCCACCGCGCGACCGGCGGCGTTGGCGCGCTCGATATAGCGCTCGCAGAGAATCCGTTCGGGACCGTTTTTGAGCCGTCCGACCGCGGCGATGAAGAGCCGCATGGCGCGCGATCCGACCTCAGCCCTTGGCCGGCCGCGTACGCGCCCACATCTTTTCGAGATTGTAGAATTCGCGAACCTCGGGGCGGAACACGTGCACGATCACGTCGCCGGCGTCGATCAGCACCCAGTCGCAGTGCGGAACGCCTTCGACCCGAATATTGCGCAGACCGTGCTTCTTCAGCGCCGTCACCAGATGCTCGGCGATGGCGCCGACGTGCCGTTGCGAGCGGCCGGAGGCCACCACCATATGATCGGCGATCGTGGTCTTGCCGCGCAGATCGATCGAGACGGCATCTTCCGCTTTGTTGTCGTCGAGATCGCGAAGGATGAGCGCGAGAGTCTCCCGAGCCTCGGAGCGAGTCTCCAAGCGAGCCTTGGAGCGAGCCTTGGAAACCGGGGCGGTCCTGCCCTTGCGGGCGGCCGCGGAACGCGGGGAGGGCGACAGAGTGCTCTTACCTCTCGGATCGGTCGTGCCAGCAACGGCGCTTGCTCGAAGATATCGGGTTCATACGAACGGTTTCAACCCTTCCGTTTCGGCTTTGCACGAATTGCCGTCGAGGAAAGCGGCGATTTCATGCCGTGCAGGAATACCCAGGACGGCGGCTTTGTAAGCGCGAGCACGGGCGCCTTGGGCTCGCCGAGCCGCCAACGTGCGAGCGCCAGTGCGGCCGGCGAGGCCAGCGCGGTCAGACTCAGCCCCGCGCGGTCCATGATGGCGAGAGGGACCATCAGGGCAAGTTCCCGCCAGCGCTTCCAGCGATGGAACCCGGCCAAGTTGTCGGCACCCATGAGGAAGACGAATCGCACATTCGGATAGCGTGAACGAAGCTTGGCGACAGTATCGTGACTGAAGACGGTGCCGAGCGTCGCCTCGACTGCGGTGACGTCGATGCGCGGGTCGGCGGCGAGCGCGCGGGCGCGCGCAAGGCGGCCATCGAGCGGCGGAAGCTTCTTGTTGTCTTTGAGCGGATTGCCGGGACTCACCAGCCACCAGACGCGATCGAGGCCCAGGCGCTTCAGCGCCAAGAGGCTCACGGCGCGGTGTGCCGCGTGCGGCGGATTAAAGCTGCCGCCGAGCAAGCCGATGCGCATGCCGGGAGCCAGAATGGGCATTCGACCAGACCGCCGCGTCATTCCGGGGCGCGGGCAAAGCCCGCGAGCCCGGAATCCATAACCACCGACTGCGGATATGGATTCCGGGCCCGGCGCTTCGCGCCGTCCCGGAATGACGAAGTGAAAAACCGGCTCACGGCCGCGTCTGACCCGAGCCGTGCACACGATACTTGAAGGAGGTGAGCTGCTCGGCGCCCACCGGGCCGCGCGCGTGCAAGCGGCCGGTGGCGATGCCGATCTCGCCGCCGAAGCCGAACTCGCCGCCGTCGGCAAACTGGGTCGAGGCGTTGTGCAGCACGATCGCGGAATCGACCTCGCGCAGGAAGGTGTCGGCGGATTTCTTGTCACTGGTGACGATGGACTCGGTGTGGTTCGAGCCATAGCGGCCGATATGGTCGATCGCGGCCTTGAGTCCGTCGACGACCTTCACCGAGAGGATGGCGTCGAGATATTCGGTAGACCAGTCCTGCTCGGTGGCGGGCACCACGCGCTTGTCGGAGGCGCGGGTGGCCTCGTCGCCCCGGATCTCGCAGCCGGCTTCGATCAGCATCTTAACCAGCGGCTGCAGGTGCGTGGCCGCGACCGCACGATCCACCAGCAGCGTTTCAGCCGCTCCGCAAACGCCGGTGCGGCGCATCTTGGCGTTCAAGACGATCTTCTTCGCCATATCGAGATCGGCGGGGGCGTGGACATAGACATGGCAGATGCCCTCTAGATGCGCGAAGACGGGAATGCGCGCCTCTGCCTCGACGCGGCCGACGAGCTCCTTGCCGCCGCGCGGCACCACGACATCGATATTGCCGTTCAGGCCCGTGAGCAGATGCCCGACCGCGGCGCGGTCGCGGGTCGGCACGAGTTGAATCGCATCGGCGGGCAGGCCTTCGGCGGCGAGGCCGTCGGTCAGCGCCTTATGGATCGCGCGGCTTGAGCGAAAACTCTCGGAGCCGCCGCGGAGAATCACGGCGTTGCCAGCCTTGATGCAGAGCACGCCGGCGTCGGCGGTGACGTTCGGGCGGCTTTCATAGACCACCGCGACGACGCCCAGCGGCGTGCGTACGCGCTCGAACTTCAAGCCGTTCGGCCGCGTCCAGTTCGCAATCACCTCGCCGACCGGATCGGGAAGGTGTGCCACCGAATCGACGCCATCGGCCATGGCAGCGACCCGCTTGGCGTCGAGCGAGAGCCGGTCGAGGAACGCAGGCGTGGCGTTCTGCTCGCGGGCGGCGGCGATGTCTTCGGCGTTGGCCTGCAGAATCGCCGAAGACTGCGCTCGGATCGCCTTGGCGGCGGCGCGCAATGCCTTTTCCTTGCGCGCGGAATCCGCAAGCGCCAGCACGTTCGCGGCCGCGCGGGCGCGCGTGCCGATGTCGCGCATCAGCGCGGCGATGTCACTCGTTTCGGCCTTGTCGGCGCGCGCGTTCATCAGCGCCTCACTCGCTGCCCAGCGCGAGGTCGTCGCGATGGATCATCTCGGAGCGGCCACGATAGCCGAGAATCGCCTCGATTCGCTCGCTGTTCTGACCGACCAGACGCACGGCGTCGTCCCGGTCATAGGCCACGAGCCCGCGGCCGACCTCGGCGCCGTCGGGTCCGCGAATGATAACCGCGTCGCCGCGGGCGAAGGCGCCTTCCACGCGCACGACGCCGACGGGCAGCAGGCTCTTGCCGCGCCCGAGCGCGGCGACCGCGCCGGCGTCCACATGGATGATGCCCTTAGGCTCGAGGCTGCCGACGATCCATTTTTTCCTCGCGGTGACGGGATTCGCCGGTGTCAGGAACCAGGTGCAGCGGCCACCCTCGGCGATCGCGCGCAGCGGGTGCTCGCCGTGGCCCGGCGCGATTACCATGTGGGTGCCGGCAGTCGTCGCGATCTTGGCGGCTTCGATCTTGGTGCGCATGCCGCCGCGCGATAGGTCGGAGCCGGCGGCGCCCGCCATGGCTTCGATCTCGGCGCTAATGCGCGGCACCACGGGAATGAGTGTCGCGCTCGCGTTCTCGTGCGGTGGCGCGTCGAACAGACCGTCAACGTCGGACAACAGCACCAGAAGATCGGCACCCATCATGGTGGCGACGCGCGCTGCAAGGCGGTCGTTATCGCCGTAGCGGATTTCGGTGGTGGCCACCGTGTCGTTCTCGTTGATGACGGGAACGGCTTTCAGCTCGAGCAGTTTGCCGATGGTGTTGCGGGCATTGAGATAGTTCCGCCGCTCCTCGGTGTCGCCTAGCGTCAAGAGAATCTGCCCGGCGGCAAGACCTTGCTTCGCGAGCATCTCGGCCCAGATGCGCGCGAGCGCGATCTGGCCGACGGCGGCCGCGGCCTGGCTCTCCTCGAGCTTGAGCGCGCCCTTGGGCAACTTCACCACGCTGCGGCCGAGCGCGATGGCGCCCGAGGAGACCACCAGCACTTCGGCGCCTCTTTTCACGAGCTCACCAATGTCATCCACCAATGCCGACAGCCACGCGTCGCGTAGCGTGCCGCGCTCGCCGTCCACGAGTAGCGACGAGCCCACCTTCACGACGATGCGGCGGAAGCTCTCGAGCTTCGGAGTCATGGCTGCCATGGCCGT
>JAYUHJ010000463.1:0-3159 GCA_043767065.1 Hyphomicrobiales bacterium
ACGTGCGCCGCGAGGGCGACGGCCGCACCTATCACGGCATCGTGCGGCTGCGCGCGGTGACCGAGCCCGCGTAATCACCGTCATCCTGAGGTGCTCGCCCGAAGGGCGAGCCTCGAAGGATGACGTCGCCGCCGTCCTTCGAGGCTCGCGGCCACGCAAGTCGGTTGCTGCCGATTTGCGCAATCTAAAAATGCCGATCTCGGGTAAACCCGAGATCGGTGGCCGCTCGCACCTCAGGACGACGGCGTACAAAGCAAGGAAGACCCAAATGCCCGCCCAGAAAGGCAAAGACCTGTTGCTGAAAATGCACGACGGCAGCGCGTTCGCCACCGTCGCCGGCCTGCGCAGCAAGACGCTCGCCTTCAACGCGCAGACCGTGGACGTGACCCATGCCGAATCCGCTGGCCGCTGGCGCGAGCTGTTGGCCGGTGCCGGCGTTCGCCGCGCCAACGTCTCGGGCGCCGGCATTTTCAAGGACGCGGCCTCCGACGCGCTGGTGCGGGCGGCTTTTTTCGACGGCACCGTGAAGAACTGCCAGGTCGTGATCCCGGATTTCGGCACCGTCGAAGGGCCGTTCCAGATTTCCTCGCTCGAATTCACCGGCGCCCATGACGGCGAGGTGGCTTTCGAGATCGCGCTGGAGAGCGCGGGCGAACTCAGCTTCGCGGCGCTTTAGCCTCCTTCAGCAAAAGTCCAAAGCCTCCAAGGACAGCGCGTGCTCATCGCGCTCGCGAAGCACATCATGCGCCAAATTTCGGAAGTTTGGCTGGGGCACCAGCGCCGGCGCTTCACGCGCTGCGACGCCGCGCGCTACCGCCGCCGCGTCCCGCGATTTCATCGCGGCCACTCGCCGTTTGACGGCAAGAGCCGGACTGAACAATCGCCGGACGAATCCGAGTGCGAATGGTGGCTGACGCTCCATCGCGCTCGGGAGCAACTCGGCCAAATTCGCCGCGAGTTGGTGGAGCTCCGCGACGAGCTGCTGTGGCGCAAAGCCAACTTCAATCCCAACCAGTCGCGCATCCCGACAGGAAGCGAAGGCGCAGGGCGGTGGACGGACGACGCGCAGATAACTCTGGTCGCCGACAAGCCGTCGTTCCCTCGGCGACTTGGCCGCTGGGGCGCTGTCGTTGAAGTCCTGCGGTTGGCGATCGAGACACTCAGTAAGGAGAATCTGCTACGCAATTTGTTCGGGGAAACGCTCCCGGTGATCGCCGTAACTTCGCTCGACGACCGTCATGTCTTTGGACTCAATTCCGATATCTCCGACTTCAGCAGCTTGTACACCGACAAGGATCGCGCTCTTGCCGATCGGTTTCGGGACAGCATGGTGGTGAAATATCCGGACGATATGAGCCGTGGTAATATCGGCTGGGCCCCGAACGATGCGCTGTACCATGCTGAAGCAACGGTCCTCCTAAGGGCTTGGGAACAGAACGACAGGACGCTCGAAGGCAAGGAACTGGTCGTCGTAGTGAATAGGGAGATGTGCGATACGAGCTGCCCGACGGTTCTCCCTCTCCTCGGCTTGGAACTGGGCAATCCAAGGGTCACTTTCGTGGATGATCAGAACCGCGTGAAAATGATGAAGGACGGGAAGTGGGAGAGGTGGGACAAGTAGGACGACCATGCGCAAGATAACCCGTTTCGACAGGCTCCCGGATCCTTGGCCCGAACCCAAAGTGCTCGAGCCCTATTTCCTCGGCGAGAAAGGAAGGCGCTGGGTTTTCGAGAAGGACACCGATCAAGCCGCGCTCGTGGCGGAAGGCGCCGAGGGCACCGAACACTTGGAGCGAAATGACGGGCGAGTCGACATCGACTTCTTCCTGGTCGGGCATCCGAGTATCGGCGTCCAGTTGACGCACAGAAGAATCAAGCGGGGAAGCGGCCGCAACGAGTCGTTCAGCTCGATAGGCAACCCGGGGCGCCTCGACCGCTATTATCGCGGCCGGTACGGGTCGCTGATCGCGATCGGTCTGTTCATACCGTTCGAAGATGCTTGGCGAGCGGTCAAGGAATTCCTCGAGACGGACGGTACGCTTCCCAAGAGCATCGAATGGATTGCCGGTCCCGACCTTCCGCCCGACGCGTTTCCTGACACGTCGCCACCGGTACAACGCAACTATCTGTCGCGCGTCGTGCTCGAGTATCGACCGGGCCCGAGCTGAAGGTCGCCGAGCAGGCCTCGGCGGAGGAGGACGGCTTTCCGCGCTCCATGATCGGCGCCTGAGGCTGCTTCTCAGCCCAGCTCTCGAAAGTGGTTTGATTCATCGGAGAGAAGCATGCCCAATCCCCGCCGCGGCGAGACCGAGGCCGAACTCGGCGGCCGCCGCTACACTTTATGTCTCACGCTCGGGGCGCTGGCGGAGCTCGAAGCCGCTTTCGGCGCGGAAGACCTGGTGGCGCTGGCGGAGCGCTTCGAGCGCGGCCGCATTTCCGCGCGCGATGCGATCCGCGTGCTCGGCGCCGGCTTGCGCGGCGCCGGCGCGGAAATTTCCGATGACGAAGTGGCGCGGCTCGCGGCCCCTGGTGGCGCCGCGGGCTATGTAAGAAATGTCGCCGAGTTGCTCGCCGCCACTTTCGGCACCCCGCCGGAAGAAGCCGAAGGGCGCTCCACTTCACCTCTCCCCGACGGGGAGAGGTCGGCCGCGAAGCGGCCGGGTGAGGGGGTTCAGAGTGAAATTTCCTGTGCCGTTCCCCCTCACCCCGACCCTCTCCCCGCCGCGCTGGCGAGCGCTAGCGAGCGGCCAGCGCGGCCACTCAAAGAGCGCCGCGCCGGACACTCGCCCTCAACCGGGCTCGTCGGCGCGGCGAGCGGGGAGAGGGAGCAGGAGGGATGGCAGCGATCTGCAAACCCTCCGCCGCCGCGGGCGTGAAGCGCGAGCGCGCGCCGTTCCCCTGGGAACAGGCGATGGCGATCGGCTTCGGCGTGCTGCGGCTGTCGTCTCAAGATTTCTGGCGCCTCACGCCGCGCGAACTCGCGGCTGCCTTGCGCGCGCTCTATGGCGAGCCCTCGGCGCCCATCGATCGCGCCGCACTTGAAGCGCTGGCCAGACGCTTCCCCGACCGGAGACAGCCATGACCGACCTCGACGGCATTTCGATCTCGATCGACGCCGACACTTCTTCCTTCCGCCGCGAGGTGGCCGAGGCCGACAAG
>JAYUHJ010000464.1:0-17486 GCA_043767065.1 Hyphomicrobiales bacterium
CCAGCGTCGCCCGCTCGCTTTGCGCGACGACCCGAAACGTCACGGTCTGGCCGACGAGTTCGCTCGGCTTCTTGCCGATGAGGGCCGCGGCCGCGGCGCTCGCGTGGGTGACGCGGCCATCGGTGTCCTGGCGCAGCACGACGTCGCCTTGCGCGTCCACCAATTCGTTGGCGTTGGCAAGCCGTTCTTCGAGCGCCCAGATCTTATCGTCGCGCGTTTCGAGCGCGGCTTCAAGCGCGGCTATACGTTCGCTGGAGTCGCCCTTGGTGCGATGATGGTTCCACAGCGCCACGATCGCGAATACCAATAGTCCCGCCAGCATGCCGGCGAAGCCGAGATCGCCCATCGCGTCGAATGGGCTCACCGGCGCCGCCTCCTGTGCGCGCGCTTCGTTCGAGAACTGCAGGCAGGCGAAAGCGAGCGCCGCGGCCAGCACGAAGAGGCGCGTGAGTAGCGCCAGAAGCCCCGCTTCGCCGTGCGCCTGAGTGAGGGCGGATTTCGTCCCGATTTTGAGCATGGCGCCCCCTTGTTGGTTGGCGGCAAGGTGCCATTTACGGGCTTAACAGGGAGATTCTGGAAGGCGGTGCGGGCGTTGGATTCGCGCCCCTTGGTTTACGATCGGTTTACGAATTCGGGCGCTTTCGAGCGATCAGGCCGCAATCGCGATCCGGTCGTTGAGGGCGCGGTAGGCCAAGGCCTCGGCCAGGTGCGGACGGCCGATCCGCTCGACGCCATCGAGGTCGGCGATGGTGCGGGCCACCTTCAGGACCCGATGATAGCCCCGGGCCGAAAGCCGCATGGCCTCGGCCGCGTCGCGCAGCAGCGAGAGCCCGGCGCCCTCTGGCGCCGCCGCAGCCTCCAAAAGCGAGCCCTGCAGTTCCGCGTTGGTTCGAAGCTCAGGCCGGCCCAAGGCGCGCAAGCGTTCGGCCGCGATCGTGCGCGCGGCGGCGACGCGGGCCGCGACCTCGCGGCTTCCCTCCGAGGGCGGCGGCAACACGAGGTCGGAGGCGGTGACCGCCGGCACTTCCACATGCAGGTCGATGCGGTCCAAGAGCGGGCCCGACAGCCGCGTCTGGTATTCGGCGGCGCAGCGCACATTCGGCCCGCGCTTGCAGCTGAAGCTTGGATCATAGGCGCGGCCGCAGCGGCAGGGGTTCATCGCGGCCACCAGCTGAAAGCGCGCGGGATAGGTGATGCGGTGGTTGGCGCGCGCGATCATCACCTCGCCGATTTCGAGCGGCTGGCGCAGCGAGTCCAACACCTGCGGCGCGAATTCGGGGAACTCGTCGAGGAACAGGACGCCCAGATGCGCGAGCGAAACCTCGCCCGGCCGCGCGCGCAATCCACCGCCGACCATGGCGGCCATGCTGGCCGAATGATGCGGCGAGCGGAATGGGCGCCGGTTCGTAAGCTCCCCTCCCTCGATCTCGCCCGCCACCGAGGCGATCATGGAAACTTCGAGCAGTTCGGAGGGCGAAAGCGGCGGCAGAATCGAGGGCAGCCGGGCCGCCAGCATGGACTTGCCGGCGCCGGGCGGACCGATGAAGAGAATGTTGTGGCCGCCCGCGGCGGCGATTTCGAGCGCGCGCTTGGCGCTCTCCTGTCCCTTGATTTCATTCAGATCAAGCGCGTCCTCGACGTACTCGCGGATCTTGGGCGTGGGCCGCGCCAGCACTTGCGTGCCGCGCACGTGATTGACGAGCTGCAACAGTGTGGACGGTGCGAGAATTTCCATCTCCGGGCTGGCCCAGGCTGCTTCCGGTCCGCAGGCCGCGGGACAAATAAGACCGTGGTTGCGCGCATTGGCGGCGACCGCGGCCGGCAACGCGCCGGCGACCGGCGCCAGCGAGCCGTCGAGGCCAAGCTCGCCGATTACCGTGTAGCCGTTCATGGCGTCGGATGGGATCGCGCCGATCGCGGCCATCAGCCCGAGCGCGATCGGGAGATCGTAGTGGCTGCCTTCTTTCGGGAGATCAGCCGGCGCGAGATTGATGGTGATGCGTTTGGCGGGCAGCGCTAGGCCCGAGGCGATCAACGCCGCGCGCACGCGGTCGCGCGCTTCGGAGACGGCCTTGTCGCCGAGACCCACGAGATTGAAGGCGGGCAGACCCGGCGCGATTTGCACCTGCACGTCCACGGGCCGCGCCTCGACGCCTTCGAACGCCACCGTCGCGACGTGCTGAACCATGCAACCCCTCCATAATCAGACTAGCGGAGCAGTTGTAGAGCGGCAAGAACATTCAGTGAACAAGAATAGTGCTGCGTATCAAGGCTTTAACCGCTGGATAAGCCGCTCCAGGCTGCCGGCAAAGGCTTCAAGTTCGAAATTCTGCGGGTCGTCGTGCTTGTTGCGAATGCCTTCGTCGATCACCGCGTGAAACGCCGGAATCAGCCACGCGCCCGCCCGCACGCTGGCGATCACGTAGACCAGCGCCAGCCGGTCGTATTGTGCCGGCGTGAAGCCGGGCTGCGGCGCCTGGAAATCGTTGTTCCTTCCGCGCTGCGGTTCGCTCCGCCGCGGCTGAATGAGCTCGACGTGCAGGAACAGGCCCTTCAGCGCCGTGCCGAACTGCACCGCCATCTCGAATTTTGTCGCGCGCCAAGGCACCGAGAAATCGTGCGGCAGCAGCATCGCGCCGGTGCGATTGATGAAGACGTGCGCGCGCTCGATCTTGTTCGAGCAGCTATAGCGCGCGAGTTGGTTGATCGAGCGATCTTGATCGATGTCCTTGGGCCAGGGCCGGCCGCGCAGGTTCGGCGAGCTGGTGTCGTGGATCACCATGTAGCGCGCCACCGGCGCCTGCGGATCGTTGTCGCGCGCGCGCGCCACTGGCTGCAAAAGCTCTCCGCCGAATTGGTTGTCGAGATTTTCCTCGCGCAAGAGTGCGAGCAACGCCTCGCGTGCGGGCAGGCCCGACTCGCGGCCGACGCGATCCTTGAGCGCCGGCGGAAGGCTCGCAAGCGGCGGCCCGAGGTGGCCGATCTTATACACGGGCGAGAGCAGGCAACGCGCTTGTTGCTCGGTATCGCCCGCGAAGCGCAGCTCCACCGGGTCGAAATTGCACGGCCCCATGTTCTTCAGAATCACCGGCGGTTGTTTGGGAAAGCGGCAAATCCCCGCGGCCCAGGCATCGGGCATCGCGGCGCCCGTCATTGCGAGGGCAATGGCGCATGAGAGGATGAAACGGGGAGGATTGAATTCGGCTGGCACGCGCGACAGTCTATCTTCTGAAATCCATGCAGTCATAGCCATGCTCAAGATAATCGCCATCGCAGTTTTTGCGTCGCTCGCGGCAGCGCCCGCCCGCGCTCAGGCGATCGACAGCGCCTATACCAAGCACGATTACCAGAAGTGCAAAGTCGTGGGCGACGAGGACCCGGTGCTGGAGACGCTTTGCCAAGGCTATGCGGGTATTCCGGTTCGCTGGCTGAATGGGCCGGACTCGTCCTCTATTTTCTTCGGGGACGAGCCAGCGCCCGACGACACCTACGACGAGCGCTTCACCTTTGCGGTAGTCGAAAACACCGTCGAATGGCGCGGACCCCGGAAGGCCGGCCGGATCGCGCCCTTCGCCGCCATCGTGCGCTTTCAGCTTTGCCGCTCGATTGGCGGCCCGTGCAAGCCCGAGCTCGCGCTCTTCCGGCTCGAGGGCAAGCGCCGTTCCTGTATCGCGGCCACCCTCGGCGGTACACGCGCTGACGCCAATGTGAAGGCGCGAGCGATTGCGGATGGTTTCGTGCGCGGCTTCCGCTGCAGGACCGACCAGAAGCGGCCGCCGGAATAGCGCTCAGCGCCTTGCGCGCTTGTTCTCGATCTTGTCCCAGATTAGCGCGGCGACGTCCGGCCCACCGAGCTTCTTGATCGCGCGGATTCCGGTGGGGGAAGTCACGTTGATCTCGGTGAGGAACCCGTCGATCACGTCTATGCCCACGAACAAGAGCCCGCGCTTCTTGAGCGCGGGACCGATGCTCGTGCAGATTTCCTGCTCGCGATCGGTCAGCTCCGTGGCCTTGGGCACGCCGCCCCGCACCATGTTGGAGCGCAGGTCGCCCGGCGCCGGCACGCGGTTGATCGCG
The DNA here is from genome assembly GCA_043767065.1 of Hyphomicrobiales bacterium. Taxonomy (GTDB): domain Bacteria; phylum Pseudomonadota; class Alphaproteobacteria; order Rhizobiales; family Xanthobacteraceae; genus JAHFPN01. Next base: position 4,078 of record JAYUHJ010000464.1, read on the forward strand.
CCGGCATATTCGCCGTCCACCAGAATGATGCGCTTGTCGCCGTCCTTCACAGCGGGGAGGAATTTCTGCACCACCCACGGCTCTTTGAAGGTTGCGGTGAACAGGTCGTAGAGCGAGCCGAAATTGAGGTCCTCGCGCTTGAGCAAAAACACCGCCTCGCCGCCCTTGCCGTACAAGGGCTTCATCACGATGTCGCCGTGTTCGGCGCGGAAGCGCTTGATCTCGTCGAGGTCGCGCGTGAGCAGCGTCGGCGGCATCAGGTCGGGGAATTCGGTGACGAACACTTTCTCGGGCGCGTTCCGCACCTCGGCCGGGTCGTTGACCACGAGCGTCTTGGGGTGAATGCGCTCGAGCAAGTGCGTGGCCGAGATATAGGCGAGGTCGAACGGCGGGTCCTGGCGCATCAGCACCACGTCGAAGGTCGCAAGCTCTTCGCGTTTCGGCTCGCCGAGCTTGAAGTGATCGCCTTCCTTGTCTTGCACGGTGAGTGTTCGAGCTGTCGCGAACACGCGGCCGTCCAGCATCGCCATCTTGTCGGGCGTGAAATAGCAGAGCGCGTGTTTGCGCGTCTGCGCTTCCAGCAGCAACGCAAACGTCGAGTCGCCCCCGATCTTGATCTTCTCGATCGGGTCCATCAGCACGGCGACGCGAAGCGCCATAGGCTTCTCCTAGAATTCCGCCTCGAAGGCCGAGACGATGTGCTGCGGCAGTCGGCCGGGTGCGATCAGCACAGCGTCGAAGCGCATGTCGTATCCCGCATGTTCGGGGTGGGCCGCAAGCCAGGCCCCGGCGGCGGCCACGATACGGCGCTGCTGGCGCGGCAGCACGGCTTCCGCGGCCTCGTCCAACCGCGCCCGCGCCTTGACCTCGACGAACACGATGAGCTTCCCGCGCTTGACCACCAGATCGAGCTCGCCGGCCCGACTCTTCCAGCGTTTGGCCAGCGGCCGGAAGCCCTTGGCCGCAAGATAAAGCGCTGCGCGCGCTTCCGCGGAGACACCGAGCTTGAAGGCCCTGGTGCGGCGCGCGTCGGGGGCGGGGCGGGGTTCGTTCTTCACCGCTTGGCGCCCTTGCCCGCGAGCGCCAGCGCGCGGGCATAGACTTGCTTGCGCTTGAGTCCGGTCTCGGCGGTGACACTTGCGACCGCGTCCTTGAGCGAAGAGTGCGCGAGCGCGGCTGCAAGCCGCGCGTCGAGATCGTCGGCGTCGGGGGCACGTTCCTCGGGCGGCCCGATCACGATCACAATCTCGCCCTTGGGTCTGCCGGCCGTCGCGTAGTGCGCGGCCAGCTCAAGGAGCGTGCCGCGGCGGGTTTCTTCGAACAGCTTGGTCAATTCGCGGCAGACTGCAGCCGGCCGGGACCCAAGAATTTCCGCGAGAGCTGCGAGGCTTACCGCCAGCCGCGGCCCGGTCTCGTAGAGGATCAAGGTTGCCGGGATAGCGGCAAGCTCCTCGATCCGCGCGCGCCGCTGCCCCGCCTTGGCCGGAAGATATCCGTCGAACAGGAACCGGTCGCTCGGCAGTCCGGCAGCCACCAGCGCGGCGAGCACGGCTGACGCGCCCGGCACCGGAAAGACGCGGTGACCGGCTTGCAGCGCCGCGGCCACGAGTTTGTATCCTGGATCGGACACCAGCGGAGTGCCCGCGTCCGATACGAGTACAACCGCGGCGCCTTCGGCGAGTCGCGCAAGCACCCGGGGCCGCACCGTGTCCGCGTTGTGATCGTGATAGGCCAGCAGCGATGCTTTGATCGAGTAGCGCTCGAACAGCTTGCGCGTCACGCGCGTGTCCTCGCAGAGCACGAGGTCGGCGGCGCCTAGCGTGTCGAGCGCGCGAAACGTAATGTCGGCCAAATTTCCGATCGGTGTCGCCACTACATAGAGTCCCGGCGCCAGCCGTGCCGCGCCGGCGCCTTGGGTCTTGGTTTGGTCGTTGGTAGGCATGGGGGAAGCCGGGCCAAATTTTTCCAAACTTACCCGTCACTAAGCCGCGGCGACAGCTCTTGTGACGCTTCTTTGACACGGGCATGGCTCTGCCCCAGATTGCGGCCGCCGGGGCTTTTCGCGCGGAGAATCAACAAACGATGCGCATGCGAGTGCGCCAAGCTAGCCGTTTAAGCGGGGGCGCATTGGCGCGCTGGATTGCCGGCGCGGCAGCCGCGCTTGCGCTTGCCGTAAGCGGCTGCTCGGGCTCGCTGCCCGAATTCAATCCCTTCAGCAGCAGCGGCTCGCCCTTCGGCGGACCGGCCGAAGCACCGGCCGCGGGCCCGGCACCCGCCACGATCGGCGCAGGCGGTGTCCGGGTCGGGCTGCTTCTGCCGCTCAGCGCACCTGGCAACGCCGGCATCGTCGCGCAGTCCATGCGCAACGCTGCCGAGCTGGCGCTCGCCGAATTCGCCAATCCGGACATCCAGCTGATCGTCAAGGACGACGGTGGTTCTGCGCAGAGCGCGCAGGCCGCAGCCCAGGCGGCGCTTGCCGAAGGCGCCGAGATCATCATCGGTCCTCTGTTCAGCCACGCGGTCGCGGCCGCGGGGCAAGTCACGCGCGGGCGCAGCGTGCCGATGATCGCGTTTTCGACCGACGCCAGCGTCGCCGGGCGGGGCATTTATCTCTTGAGCTTCAGTCCGGAGTCGGACGTCGAGCGCGTCATCGCTTTCGCCGCCACCAAGAACAAGCGCTCCTTCGTCGCGCTGCTGCCCGACAACGCCTATGGCAGCGTCGTCGAGGCCCGCTTCCAGGAAACGGTGGCCGAGAAGCGTGGCCGCGTGGTGACGCTCGAGCGCTATTCGGCAGAAAAGCCGCAGCTCACTGAGCAGATCAAGCGTGTCGCTGCCGCATTGCGCGGGGCCGATTCGCTCTTCATCGCCGATTCCGCCGACACCACACCGCAGATCCTGCAGCTCCTCGCGCAAAACGGCATCAAACCCGGCCGCGTGCAGTTCATCGGCACCGGCCTGTGGGATGACGCCAAGCTGTTCTCCAATCCCGGTCTCGCCGGCGCCTGGTTCGCCGCGCCCGAGGCCACCGGCTATCAGGCTTTCGCCCAGCGCTACAAGGCGCGCTTCGGGCGCGATCCGGTGCGCACGGCGAGTCTCGCCTATGACGCGGTTTCGCTGATCGCCGCGCTGGTGAAGTCGCAGGAGCCCGGGCGCTTCTCCCCCGAGACGTTGGCGAATCCTTCAGGCTTCGCCGGCATCGATGGGGTGTTCCGCTTCAAGGCCGACGGCACTTCGGAGCGCGGGCTCGCGGTATTCGAAATTCGCGGCAACGCGGCGCGCGTCATCAGCCCTTCGCCCAAGAGCTTCACCGGCCCGGGGCTCTGACGCTCAGGCTGCGAGATCCGCGACGATTGCGTTCAGCACCGGGAATCCCGCGCCGGAAATTCGCAGCCGCTCGCCCACGATTTCGATCAGGCCTTCGCGCTCAAGCATCTCGACGCGCGCCGGATCGAACGGCCGGCCGGCCAGCCGCGCATAACGCGCGCGATCGACGCCTTCGTTGAGCCGCAGCCCCATCAGCAGGAATTCATCAGCTTGCTCGAGCGCGCTCAAGCGCTCGTTCACGATCAATCCGTGGCCCTCGCGCTCCACGCGCGTGAGCCAGGATTCGGGATGCCGTTCGGTCTCGGTGGCGAAGCGCTCGCTTTCCTGGTCGATGCGGCCGTGCGCTCCGGGTCCGACGCCGGCATATTCGCCATAGCGCCAATAGACCAGATTGTGCCGCGACTCGGCGCCGGGTCGGGCGTGGTTCGAGATTTCGTAGGCCGGAAGACCCGCGGCGGCGCAGGTTTCTTGAGTGACGTCCCACAGCGTCCGCGCGGCATCTGCGTCGGGGACTTTGAGCTTTCCCGCGCGATGCAGTGCGGCGAACGGCGTCCCATCCTCGATGGTCAGCTGGTAGAGCGAAAGGTGCTCGGCGCCTACGTCAATCGCTCGCTTTAGCTCCGTGCGCCATGCCGCGGGCGTTTGGTCGGGGCGGGCATAGATCAGGTCGAAGGAAACCCGCGGGAACGCGGCCTTGGCGATGGCGACGGCCTTCAGCGCCTCATCGACATTATGCAGCCGGCCGAGCGCTTTGAGATCCGCATCATCGAGCGCCTGCACGCCGAGCGAAACCCGGTTCACGCCGGCGCTACGATAGCCGCGGAAGTTCTCGGCCTCCACGCTCGTCGGATTGGCCTCGAGCGTAATCTCGCAATCGGCCGCCAGCGGCCAATGGGTCTCGATCGACTGCAAAATCGATGCGACGGTAGCCGGCTTCATCAACGAAGGCGTTCCGCCGCCGAAGAAGATGCTCTTTACCGTCCGTGTTCCGGCGCGCGCGCGCGTGTATGCGAGCTCGGCCGCGATCGCGCGCACGAAGCGCGCCTCGTCGGGCTTCTCGTGCCGCACGTGACTGTTGAAGTCGCAATAGGGGCACTTGGAGAGGCAGAACGGCCAATGCACATAGACGCCGAATACCGGGTCGTCGGCCGATGCTTGCGCCATCGGGCGGACGAGCGTCGCAGCGTCAGCCAAGGCAGGCCTCTGCGAGTTTCATGAACGCCCGCGCCCGGTGCGAAAGCCCGTGGCCGCGCGGCGGCAGTCCATGTTTTTCGTCGGCGCTCATCTCTCCGAACGTGCGTTCATGACCGTGGGGCAGGAACATGGGATCATAGCCGAAGCCCAGCTTGCCGCGCGGCGGCCAGACCAGCGTTCCCTCGACGCGGCTTTCGAAACATTCCTCGGAGCCGTCGGGCCAGGCGAGACAAAGTGCTGCGACGAAGGCGGCGCGGCGCTGGCCGGGCATCTTTGCGCTTTTAGCGGCGAGCTTCTCTTCGACAAGTCGCATGGCACGCGCGAAGTCTTTGTCCTTCCCGGCCCAGCGCGCGGAATGAATACCGGGTTCTCCACCGAGCGCCACAACCGCGAGCCCGGAATCGTCGGCCAGCGCCGGAAGCTTCGTGGCACTTGCCGCTGCGTGCGCTTTGATCCGGGCATTCTCGGCGAAACTATTTCCGGTTTCGTCCGGCTCCAGGAGCTCGAGGTCCGTGGCCGAAATCGCTTCGACGCCATAAGCCGCGAGTAGCGCCTGCATTTCCGCGAGCTTTCCCGGATTATGGGTCGCGATCACGACGCGGCCGGTGAGTCTGCGGCCCATCAGGCAACGGCGAGCTTCTGCAATTCGACCAGCCGCGCGATGCCCTTACGCGCGAGCGCCATCAGCGTCACCAGATCCTGTTCCGAAAACGGCGTCTTCTCGGCGGTGCCCTGGATTTCCACAATGCCGCCGGTGCCGGTCAGGACGAAGTTCGCGTCGGTATCGGCCGCCGAATCCTCGGCATAATCGAGATCGAGCACCGGCGTGCCCTTGTAGATGCCGCAGGAGACTGCGGCCACGTGATCCTTGAGCACGGGTTTGGTCGTCATCGAACGCGCCTTCATCCAGGCGAGGCAGTCGTAGAGCGCGATCCACGCGCCCGTGATCGCCGCCGTGCGCGTGCCGCCGTCGGCCTGCAGCACGTCGCAGTCCAGCGTGATCTGCCGCTCGCCAAGCGCTTCCAGGTCGCTAACCGTACGCATGCTTCTCCCGATCAGCCGCTGGATTTCGAGCGTGCGCCCCGATTGTTTGCCGGCCGAAGCCTCACGCCGCGTGCGCTCGTGCGTCGCGCGCGGCAGCATGCCGTACTCGGCGGTGATCCAGCCGCGTCCCTGGCCCTTGAGCCAGGGCGGCAGCCGTTCTTCGAGCGTCGCGCTCACCAGCACGTGGGTGTCGCCGAACTTCACGAGGCACGAGCCCTCGGCGTGGCGCAGCAGCCCGCGCTCGAAGTGGACGGCGCGCATGGCGTCGGGGGCGCGGCCGCTCGGTCGAATTGCGTTATCCTTCATGGGCAGCCTTGTACGGGGGTTCCGCCCGCGCCGACAAGGCCGGCCTTGCCGAAACAGTGCCATGGCTGCAGATAGTCGAGCCTTGGAACGCAGACCGGGTAGATCGGAGCGGCCCTTGTCCATCGACGTGCCCATCGGCTCGGCGAAGATCAGCCTTGCGCAGATCGACGAGCGCTCGCGCGAAATCTTCCGCCAGATCGTCGAGTCGTATCTGGCGACCGGCGAGCCTGTGGGTTCACGCAATATTTCGCGGCTGATCCCGATGGCGCTGTCGCCGGCCTCGGTCAGGAACGTCATGGCCGACCTCGAGGCGCTCGGGCTGGTCTATGCGCCGCACACCAGCGCCGGCCGGCTTCCGACCGAGCTCGGGCTGCGCTTCTTCGTCGATGCGTTGATGGAGATCGGCGATCTTTCCGGCGACGAGCGCAAGAAAATCGAAGCACAAGTGCGAGCGACACGCGGCGAGAATCTCGATGTGGTGCTCGCCGAGGCCTCCCAGTTGCTCTCGGGTCTCTCGCGCGGCGCCGGCGTCGTCACCGCGCACAAGACCGACGCGCGGCTGAAGCAGATCGAATATGTGCAGTTGGAGCCCGGCCGGGCACTCGCGGTGCTCGTCTCTGAGGAAGGCCAGGTCGAAAACCGGCTGCTGGACCTGCCGATCGACGTTTCCGCGGCCAACCTCGTCGAAGCCACCAATTTCCTGAACGCCCGTATCCGCGGCAAGACGCTCTCCGAGGCCAAGATCGAGATCGAGCGCTCGGTGGCCGCTGCCCGCGCCGAGCTCGATGAGCTGACCCAGAAGATCGTCGCCGACGGGCTGGCGAGCTGGTCCGGCGGCGACATGACCGAGCGCAGGCTCATCGTGCGCGGTCACGCCAAGCTGCTCGAAGACCTTAAGGCGATGGAGGATCTGGAGCGGGTGCGGCTCCTGTTCGACGATCTGGATACCAAGCGTGGCGTGGCCGATCTCCTGGGCAAAGCCGAGGAGGCCGAGGGGCTTCGTATCTTCATCGGGTCCGAGAACAAGCTCTTTTCGCTATCGGGCTCCTCGACCATCGTCGCGCCCTATCGCGACGGCGCCGGCCGCGTCGTCGGCGTGCTCGGCGTCATCGGCCCGACCCGGCTCAATTATGCCCGCGTCATTCCGATGGTCGACTATACTGCCCGCGTCGTGAGCGAAGTGCTCGGCCGCTGAGACCGCTTGATTTTCCACCCTCACTCCCCGATATCGCGTTAACAATCCTGCTGTATTGACGAGACCCATGGCTGACGAAGACAAACTCGAGCCGAACCCGGATACGAACCCGGATTTGGCGCCCGCGAACGAAAACGGTCCAGCCGTGGCTGAAAAGCCCTCGCTGGAGCCGCTGGTCATTGAGCTGCGCGACAAGTACCTGCGCGCGGTCGCCGAGACGGAGAACATCCGCAAGCGCGCCGAGCGCGACGTCGCCGACGCGCGTGCCTATGGCATTGCCGCATTCGCGCGCGATGTGCTTGCGGTCGCCGACAATCTCGCCCGCGCCACCGAGTCGCTCGATCCGGAAGCCCGCGCCGCGGCGGACGGAACATTCAAGGCGCTGCTCGACGGGGTCGAGCTGACGCGCCGCGAGCTGCAAAAAACCCTAGAAAAACACGGGGTCCGCCGCCTCGAGCCGCTCGGCGAGAAATTCGACCCCAATTTCCATCAGGCCATGTTCGAGATCCCGACCCCCGAGCTGCCCGCCGGCACCGTCGCGCAGGTGATGCAGCCGGGCTACGCCATCGGCGAGCGGGTGCTGCGGCCGGCGCTGGTTGCGGTCGCCAAAGGGGGTACCAAAGTGCCTCCGAAGGACCGGGTAGCTGCCGAGGAGGAGCCGTCCGGCAAATAGCGGGCAGACTTGCCTTGCGGGCCGAAAAGCCTCTCCCTATATGAACCGCGACGCCGCCACTGGTGGCGAATCCCCAACGCGGGGGCCGTGTGGGGGCGGTTGCGGGCATCGGCTCGCACCCCTTCCTTTGCCGGGCGCTTTACCCAAGGCTCGGACGGCCCGCCGGAAAGATGAGGTCCGAAAATGTCCAAGGTCATCGGTATCGACCTCGGCACCACCAATTCGTGCGTGTCGGTCATGGAGGGGTCCACCCCCAAGGTGATCGAGAACGCCGAGGGCGCGCGCACCACGCCTTCGATCGTCGCCTTCACCGACGACGGCGAGCGTCTCGTCGGCCAGCCGGCCAAGCGCCAGGCGGTCACCAATCCCGAAAAGACCTTCTTCGCGGTCAAGCGCCTGATCGGACGGCGCTACGACGACCCGATGGTTGAGAAGGACAAGAAGCTCGTCCCCTACTCGATCGTGCGCGCTTCCAATGGCGACGCCTGGGTCTCCGACGGCAAGAACCAGTATTCCCCCTCGCAGATTTCCGCCTTCATCCTACAAAAGATGAAGGAGACGGCCGAAGCCTATCTCGGCGCCAAGGTCGACAAGGCCGTCATCACCGTTCCCGCATATTTCAACGACGCCCAGCGCCAAGCCACCAAAGACGCCGGCAAGATCGCGGGCCTCGAAGTACTGCGCATCATCAACGAGCCGACCGCGGGTGCACTCGCCTATGGCCTCGACAAGAAGGCAGCCGGCACCATCGCGGTCTACGATCTCGGCGGCGGCACCTTCGATATTTCGATCCTGGAAATCGGCGACGGCGTCTTCGAGGTGAAGTCCACCAACGGCGACACGTTCCTGGGCGGCGAGGACTTCGACATGCGCCTCGTCAATTATCTCGCCGACGAGTTCCAGAAGGAACAGGGCATCGACCTGCGCAAGGACAAGCTCGCGCTGCAACGTCTGAAAGAGGCGGCGGAGAAGGCCAAGATCGAGCTCTCGTCGGCGATGCAGACCGAGATCAATCTGCCCTTCATCACCGCCGACCAGACCGGTCCGAAGCATCTGACCTTGAAGCTCACTCGCGCCAAGTTCGAGGCGCTGGTCGACGACCTGATCCAGAAGACGATGGAGCCGTGCCGTCAGGCGCTGAAGGACGCGGGGCTCTCCGCCGCCGAGATCAACGAAGTGGTTCTGGTCGGCGGCATGACCCGCATGCCCAAGGTGCAGGAAGCGGTGAAGCAGCTGTTCGGCAGGGAGCCGCACAAGGGCGTCAATCCCGACGAAGTCGTTGCGATGGGTGCCGCGATCCAGGCCGGCGTGCTGCAGGGCGACGTCAAGGACGTGCTCTTGCTCGACGTGACGCCGCTTTCGCTCGGCATCGAGACGCTCGGCGGCGTGTTCACGCGTCTGATCGATCGCAACACGACCATACCGACCAAGAAATCCCAGGTGTTCTCGACCGCCGAGGACAGTCAGGGCGCAGTAACCATCCGCGTGTTCCAGGGCGAGCGCGAGATGGCGGCCGACAACAAGGTGCTGGGCCAGTTCGATCTTGTCGGCATCCCGCCCGCGCCGCGCGGCGTGCCGCAGATCGAGGTCACGTTCGACATCGACGCCAACGGCATCGTCAACGTTTCAGCCAAGGACAAGGGTACCGGCAAGGAGCAGCAGATCCGCATCCAGGCTTCCGGCGGCCTCTCCGAGGCCGATATCCAGAAGATGGTGAAAGACGCCGAGGCCCACGCCGCCGACGACAAAAAGCGCCGCGCGCTGGCGGAGGCCAAGAACCAGGCCGATGCGCTGGTGCACGCCACCGAGAAGTCGCTGAAGGAATACGGCGAGAAAGTCTCGGCCGGCGACCGCACCGCGATCGAGAACGCGCTCTCCGACCTGAAAGAAGCGGCCAAGGGCGAGGACGTAGTTGCGATCCAGGCCAAGACCCAGACGCTTTCCCAAGTTGCCATGAAGCTCGGCGAAGCCGCGTACGCGCAGAAGCCAGGCGGCGACGACGCTTCGGGCGGCCAGCCCGGCGGCAGCGCCGACGGCGCCGGCGCGAAGAAGGAGGACGTCGTCGACGCGGAGTTCACCGAGGTCGACGACGACAAGAAGAACAAGAAGTCGGCCTAAGCTTCGCTGCGCGGTTCATGGCAGCAGCATCACATATCTCCGTCACCCCCGGGCATGTCCCGGGGGTTGGCGTTTTGATCATGGCTTGACGGACGAACGCCATGGCCAAGCGCGACTATTATGAAGTCCTCGAGATCGCCCGCACCGCCAAGGACGACGAGATCAAGGCCTCGTATCGCAAACTCGCGATGGTATGGCACCCCGACAAGAATCCGGGCGATACGGCCTGCGAGCATCGCTTCAAGGAGATCAACGAGGCCTATGACGTCCTGAAGGACGATCAGAAGCGCGCGGCCTATGATCGCTTCGGCCATGCCGCCTTCGAGCAGGGCGGCGCCGGCCACGGCTTCGGCGGCGATTTCGCCACCGCCTTCCACGACATCTTCGACGATCTGTTCGGCATGGGCGGCCGGCGTGGCCGCGGCCCCGGCCGCGAGCGCGGCGCAGACCTGCGCTACAATCTCGAGATCACGCTCGAAGAAGCCTTTGCGGGCAAGACTGCGCAGGTGAAGCTTCCCACCAGCGTCACCTGCGAAGTCTGCTCGGGTTCCGGCGCCAAGGCCGGGACGCAACCCGTCACCTGCCGCTCATGCGGCGGCAGCGGCCGCATCCGTCACGCGCAAGGATTTTTCACGCTGGAACGTTCCTGCCCCACCTGCCAGGGCCGCGGCTCCGTCATCGAACAGCCCTGCACCAATTGCGGCGGCGCCGGCCGCATGATGAAGGAGCGCACGCTCGAGCTGCATGTGCCGGCCGGCGTCGAGGACGGCACCCGCATCCGGCTCGCCGGCGAAGGCGAGGCGGGCTTGCGCGGCGGCACCGCGGGCGATCTCTACATATTCCTCTCGCTCGCGCCGCATCCGATCTTCCAACGCGAAGGCGCCGACCTGCACTGCCTGGTGCCGATCTCGATGGTCACGGCGGCCCTTGGCGGCGAGTTCGAAGTGCCCACCATCGACGGTGGCAAGAGTCGCGTGAAGGTTCCCGAAGGCACGCAAACCGCCAAGCGCTTCCGGCTGCAGAACAAGGGCATGCCGGTGCTGCGCTCCAAGGCGCGCGGCGACATGTATGTGCAGGTCGCGGTCGAGACGCCGCAGAAACTGAACAAGCGCCAGCGCGAGCTCCTGAAGGAATTCGAGAGCCAGAGCTCGAAGGAAACCCAGCCGGAAACCAGCGGCTTCTTCACGCGGGTGCGCGAATTCTTCGACGGCCTCAAGGAATGATTCGAGGCGACAGCTTGACCGCGCCTCGCGCGCAGGAGTAACGCCTTGTATCCCGCTCTCACCCGGGTGATGCTTTTCCCATGTTGGAGCCCGTGAGCTCGAAAAAGCCGCGGCTTCGTCTGAACGACGAGGTCCGGTTCCTTTCCTCCTGGCTGCAGGACCCGCTCCGCATGGGAGCGGTCTCGCCGTCGGGCCCGGAGCTGGCGCGCGCCATGGCGGCTGAGGTGGATCTGAGCATCCCGGGCCCTATCGTCGAGCTCGGCCCGGGCACCGGCGCCCTGACCACGGCACTGCTCGCTCGCGGCATCGCGCCCGAGCGGCTCGTGCTGGTCGAATACAATCCGCAATTCTGCGAACTTCTGAAGAAGCGCTGGCCGGGCATCAATGTCGTGCGCGGCGACGCCTACCGGCTGCGCCAGACGCTGGCGGACGTCGCTGGGCCGCTTTCAGCCGTCGTCTCGGGTCTGCCGCTCTTGACCCGGCCCTTGCTCGCGCGCGTGCGGCTGCTGGAGACCGCGTTTCGCCTGCTTTCCCGCGGCGCCCCCTTCATCCAGTTCAGCTACGGGCCGGTGGCGCCGATCCCGCCGCGGCCGGGCCGCTATGCGATCGGCTCCTCGCCGCGCATTTGGCGGAATTTTCCACCGGCCCGGGTCTGGGTCTATCGCAGTGCGCGCTGAAGCGCGCCGCGCCGCCGGCCGATGTCAGAGCCACGTATTCTCGTCTTCGCCGGCTCGATCCGCACCGGCTCCTTCAGTGCGCAGCTCGCGGCGTTGGCGCTCAAGGAGCTCGTGCGCATGGATGTGGAGGCGAGCTTGATTTCGCTCGCCGACTATCCGCTGCCGCTGTTCGACGCCGATCTCGAAGCGAAGTCGGGCGTCCCGGCGGCGGCCAGGAAGCTGCACGACATGATGCTTGCGCACCGCGGCATTTACATCGCGACGCCCGAATACAACGCCTCGCTCCCGCCGCTCTTGAAGAACACCATCGACTGGCTTTCGCGCATTCGCGATCCGAAGAGTCCGTTCAAGCACTGCGTATTCGCGCTCGGCGCAGCCTCGGAGCGGCGCGGGGGCGGCGAGCGTGCGCTGATGGCGCTCCGCCAAGTACTGGAGTTCGGCCTCGGCGCGCTCGTCATCTCCGAGCAGGTGACGGTGTACGACGCCGCGTACGCCTTCGACAACGCCGGCGATCTCAAGGAAGAGACGCTTGCGAAAATGCTGAGAAATTCCATGCAGCGGCTCGTGACGCTCGCCAACGCAGACATTTGAGGAAACCGTGGCCCTATCCGCTCGCGACCGCCTGATCGTAGCGCTCGACTTGCCGAGCGTGGCGGAAGCCGAGAAGGCCGTCGCCGATCTCGGCGATGCGGTCTCCTTCTACAAGGTCGGCTATGAGCTCGTACTTGCCGGCGGGCTCGAATTCGCGGCCCGGCTCGCTCGCTCCGGCAAGAAGCTTTTTCTCGATCTGAAGCTGCACGACATCGCCAACACCGTATCCAGCGCGACCGAGCGCGCCGCTGCGCTCGGCGCGACCTTTCTCACCGTGCATGCATTTCCGCCAACAATGAAGGCGGCAGTCGAGGGCCGCGGCAAGAGTGGCTTGAAGTTGCTTGCGGTCACGGTGCTGACCTCATGGAACGACGCCGACCTGAAGGAGTCGGGCTACGGCATCGGCGTGCGCGATCTCGTGCTGCGCCGCGCCGAGCAGGCCGCCGTGCTCGGCATCGACGGGCTGGTGGCGTCGCCGCTAGAGGCGGCCGAGCTTCGCCGCGCGGTCGGCAAGTCCATGCTGATCGTGACCCCGGGCGTCCGGCCCGCGGGCGTTGCCGCCGGTGACCAGAAGCGGGTGATGACGCCCGCCGCCGCGATCAAGGCCGGCGTCGATCATATCGTGGTTGGCAGGCCCATCCTCGAAGCCAACGACCGCAAAGCCGCGGCGAACGCGATCGTCGCCGAAATCGAATCCGCACTGAAATAGGGAGTACGCAATACCCAAGGGCTACTGGATCGTCCGCGTCGATATCGCCGATCAGGAGAAGTACAAGGCTTATATCGCGGCCAATGCCGCGCCGCTCAAGCAATACGGCGCCCGCTTCCTGGTCCGCGGCGGCAAGTACGAAACCGTCGAAGGCGGCAGCCGCACCCGCAACGCGGTGATCGAGTTCCCGACCTATCAGGCGGCGATCGATTGCTGGGAGTCGGCCGGCTACCAGGCCGCGATCAAGCTGCGCAAGGACGTTTCCACCATCGATCTGATCGTGATCGAGGGCTACGAAGGTCCTCAACCCTGATTTGGGGTTCTGCTTCCCCCGCCTGATTGCGCGCGTTATACC
>JAYUHJ010000465.1:0-7469 GCA_043767065.1 Hyphomicrobiales bacterium
ACCGCATCGTGTCGCTTCTGTGTCCCGGCAATGTTCCCGATCAGCTTCCCGATCAGCTTCCCGATGCGGGTTCGTTGGCACATTTCGGCCAACACACCATCACTTCTCGGTTGTTCAGAACGCGAACCGAGCCGGCGTTCGGGGCGATCGGGTCGGTGCAACGCTCACAACGCCCGGCGACCCGGTTGACGGCACGTAGGCCCGCACCGGAGGCGCTGTCATCGACGGTCACCGTCGACTCGGGGGTGTCGGGCCCGAGCTCGGCTCGCTCAAGCGCTATCCGGTGACGATCAGCTATTTCGAGCCCGGCACCGGCGAGCGCACGCCCACCTATGTGCTCGGCTTCGAGCTTTACGAAAACGGCGTCAGCCGGGCGCTGCGGCTCGACTACGGTACCTTTGCCATGCGCGGGGAGCTGAAGACCATCGAGTTCCTGAAGTCGACGCCCTGCAAGCGCTGACTCAATCCCGCGGGTCGTCCGCGAACACGAGCCGCGCCTTGGCGAGCGTTTTGGGCTCGATGCCGGATTGTGACGCGAAAGCAACGGCGAGCGCCTCGTCGTTGAGGAGAAAGTCGAGCACCGACGGAAGGAATCCGGGCTCGCGCGCGGCCTGGCGCAGGGTTTGCGGCGTGAGACCCGTGAGCGAGAGAAAGCGGGCGATTCGCTCAGGCTCAGCGGCAAGAAAGCCCAAAGCTTGTGCGGCGACGGCCTCCGCCATCTCGCGCGAAGGCGCATGTTTACTTGGTTTCATCGGCGGTATTTGCAATTCGGTAACGATTGCGACGTAGCGTTGACAACAGCATGCCCGAACCGGTCCGCGGCCGAAAGGCCGCCACGGCTTCGCGCACCCCGCCGGGGACGGGGACGGACGATGCCTAAGACCGTGCTGATCGTGGAAGACAACGAGCTCAACATGAAGCTCTTCCACGACCTGTTGGAAGCGCACGGCTACAACACGATCGAAACCCGCAACGGCATCGAAGCGCTGGATCTCGCGCGCAAGCACAAGCCGGACCTGATTCTCATGGATATCCAGCTACCGGAGGTTTCCGGCCTGGAAGTGACCAAGTGGCTGAAGGAGGACGACGAGCTGAAGTCGATCCCCGTGGTCGCGGTCACCGCCTTCGCCATGAAGGGCGACGAGGAGCGCATTCGCGCCGGCGGCTGCGAAGCCTATCTCTCGAAACCCATTTCGGTCGCGAAATTCATCGAGACCGTTCGTCATTTCACGAAAGACAATTGAATGAGCGCACGCATTCTGGTGGTCGACGACGTTCCGGCCAACCTCAAGCTGCTGGAGGCGCGGCTCAACGCGGAATATTTCGCGGTGCTGACCGCCAGTAACGGCCGCGATGCGCTCGAAATCTGCGAGCGCGGCCAATGCGACATCGTTCTGCTCGACGTGATGATGCCGGGCATGGACGGCTTCGAGGTCGCCCGCCGGCTCAAGAAGAACCCCGCGACCCATCACATTCCGATCGTCATGGTGACCGCGCTCGACCAGCCTTCGGATCGCGTGAAGGGGCTGGAAGCCGGCGCCGACGATTTTCTGACCAAGCCGGTGAACGATCTGGCGCTGATCACGCGGGTGCGCTCGCTGGTGCGCCTCAAGATGGTGACCGACGAGCTCAGGATGCGCGCGGCGACTTCGCGCGATATCGGGATCGCCGCGATGGCGGATGCCGCGGCGGACGTCCGCATTTCGGGCAACGTGCTGGTGGTCGACGACCGCGCGTCGTCGCGCGAGCGCATCGCCACCGCGCTGGCCGCCGAGCACAAGGTCGAGGTCGAGACCGACCCGCAGCAGGCGCTGTTTCGCATGGCGGAGGGAAATTTCGACCTGCTGATGGTGAGCCTGGAGCTCAAGGGCTTCGACGCGCTGCGGCTGGTGGGCCAGGTGCGCACGGTCGAACGCACGCGGCATCTGCCGATCCTGCTCATCACCGAGCCGGAGGAGGGGGCGCGGCTGCTGCGCGGCCTCGATCTCGGCGCCAACGACTACATCGTGCGCCCGATCGACCGCAACGAATTGCTCGCGCGCGTGCGGACTCAAGTGCGCCGCCGGCGCTACACCGAGCAGCTGCGCGACAACCTGCAGCAGTCCATGGAGATGGCGGTCACCGATCCGCTCACCGGCCTGTTCAACCGGCGCTACATGGAACGGCATCTCGGCACGCTGGTCGAAAAATCGGCCGGCCGCGGCAAGTCGCTCTCGGTGCTGATCCTCGACATCGACTATTTCAAATCGGTCAACGACCGCTTCGGCCACGACGCCGGCGACGACGTGCTGCGCGAATTCGCCGACCGCATGCGGACCTGCGTGCGCGGCATCGATCTGGCGTGCCGCCACGGCGGCGAGGAATTCGTCGTGGTCATGCCGGACACCGATCTTTCGGTGGCGACCATGGTGGCCGAGCGCATCCGCCGGAAGATCGCCGGCGACCCGTTCCCCGTGCAGCGCGGGACGCGCTCGATCGAGGTCACGATCTCGATCGGGATCGCGGCCCGCACCGACCCGAACGAGGACGCGACAGCGTTCCTCAAGCGCGCCGACGAGGCGCTCTATCGGGCCAAACGCGACGGCCGCAACCGGGTCGTGGCCGACGCGGCCTGAAAACCGGCGCGTTTCGACCGCTTTCCGTTGTCATGTGCGGGCCCGTCCCGCGCATCCAAGCGGCGCAGCGGTAAGGTTAAACTTTCACAGTGCCGAGCAGGAAACAGGGTACAGCGGGCCCTAAGTCATTCCATTGGCTAATCCGTTCGGATAATTTTTAGCGACCGAGCCGGAATGCGCGCGGCGCGCGTCTGGTTCTCCAAGCTACCCTGCGGAATGCTCAGGTCCGCCGCATCTCCTGGGTCCGTAGGGTCGGCCGGCGGTGGGGCAAGGGTGGCCTCCCCGAACCGTTCACCGCCGGCCACCAAATTGCTCCGCGACCACGGAAACTAAAAAGGGCGCCTTCGCGGGCGCCCTCATTTTTTGATGCCGTCATCCTGAGGTGGCCGCGAAGCGGCCCTCGAAGGATGGCGGCCACTGCGTTCGCGTCATCCTTCGAGGCTCGCCGCTCTGCGGCTCGCACCTCAGGATGACGCTAAATGCAAATGCCCGGCACAAGACCGGGCATGACGAAGGAGAGGGCGCTGATCGCTAGCGCGCCGCGTTACTTGATCTTCTGCTCCTTGAAGACGACGTGCTTGCGCGCGATCGGGTCGTATTTATTCTTCGACATTTTCTCGGTCATCGTGCGCGAGTTCTTCTTGGTGACGTAATAGAAACCAGTGCCGGCGCTCGACACCAGCTTGATCTTCAGTGTTACGGCCTTGGCCATGTGCGGAATCCCTTGTTCGGCGGGAGGCAACCCGATCGAAGGGAGAAAGTCAAGGAACGCCGTCTTGCTGTAGGCACTAAACCGCCGGTCTCATTGCTTTGTTTTTGCTGGTTGCAATTTCAACGCAGCGCTTGCGACATCCTTCACCGATATCGCGCGGCCCGGCTTGCCCCGCGCGCAAAGATCAAACAACGACTCAATTACAACATCGATATCCGGGATATCGACCGACATGTCGCGATAGAAGGGGAGGCGAATACGTTTGCCAGGTTCAATTTGGCGCACCAGCACCCAGAGTTCATGGCTATGAGGTGCGGCAACAGCAAAGAGCCAAGTTTGGTCCTCTTGAGCATGCGCCGCACGTAAACGATGCATTCGATTCTGGTTTTGCTCAAACCAAATTCGGTCATCACTTTGCCAGGGAGCATTCGCGTCAAGCAGTATTTTAGCCTTTTCAATTGGCAGGCCAGCGCGCCGCATCGCGTCTGTTTGTAGTTGATCTAACTGCGATACAGCTCCCTGAAGAGCGTCTACGCTTCGTGCGATGTCGAGGGAGCTTCTCTGAGGGTGTTCTTTGGCACCTTTGGGGAGCAGGTGTGTATGGTGTCTTAAGTAAAGTCCCATTCCGACCACGCGCGCCAATTTTTGTGAGCAACAATTGCCAACGAGATGAACTTCACCCGAGTCCAAAATTCCACCAAAGGTCTTTTCATTGTGCTGAAACTCGCGGCTACACAATGTGCAATTGTCGCCCCGTGTTTCCATTAGCCGTTTAACGGCTCGATCAATCTTGCGACGCTCGCCTCTGTTCACGAGAACCTCGCTCTGGGTCGCTTGAGAAGATCACGGTGGACCAGGATCAGCTTCGCCCGGCAGCGTCGCTCGAATTGTTGCGGTGAGTAGATTGCCAACCTCTTCAAGTCTGTTGACATCCCAGGGGATCGTTACCATGTGATTTGTGTCGAAATGGGTCTTCTTCGCCTGAAATCTTTTTGCCTCGCATGTATATAATACAGGAAGGTTGAGTCCTTCCGCAAATCCTGCCTCGAAGTACGCTCCATTGTTGTCGTGCGTCAGATCAGCAACAACGAAACGTGCGCTTCGTATTGCAGCACGGATTTGATTGTCGATTAGCCCCGCCGGTTGCTTCTCGTTCAGTGGTCTTAGCTCGAAGCCCGCACGCTTGGTAGCAGACTTAAAACAAGTCTCGAGGACGATCTGCAGTTCCGGGTCGCCGAACTGCATCGCCATGAAAGCAGTGCGACTGGCTATTTTCTGATGTCGAAGCTCCTCATACCGATTCCAGCCCTCCATTCTTAGCCGAAGCGAGAGCCGCCCTCCCGGATCGCCCGGTCGGCTAACAAACCAATTTTCGCTCTCCAGTTGGTTTAGTAGCCATTGGAACGCATTCTCAGCCGCACCAGAAATTCGCGCCCCGACCATGGCTGCGAGTGATTCAATGCTGGACGATGCAAACGCATCCTCAGAATGCTGATTGTCTCCAATCCAAAGTATTAAATTCGCTGCCTGCTCGGCAGGCCTCGGCAGCGGTGGTGCATTTCGATAGCCTTGTAAATCAGATTCAAATATTGCTACGGGTTCGTCTAGGCGCTGTCCCTTGCGTATTAGATGGCTCAGCACAGAACGATCAATGGATTTGTTTGAGAGAAGGGCCGGCAATATATGATTTGCTGTGCCAAGTACCACGTATCCACCGCATCTAGGACAATCACGAATCGGAGTGTTGTACGGACCGCCCGGCACAAGTTCGCATTTGTTGTTTCCGCAAACTGCGCATTCGACATGGTTCATCACTACCTCCCAAGGATAAAAAATAAGACTGTCCGCGTAAGAATCTTTAGAACTCTTAGGAGATTCAGACATCTTGGAGGGTAGAGCACAAGCCCTTCAGCGTTAAATGGCCACGTAGCATGAAATGCCGCCTTACTTCTGCCCTGATTAAATTCCTATATATCTCATCCCCGCTCATCTGGGGCGTCTTCTAGGGACGTCTGGCTGGCGGAGCGGGGAGCGGTTCCCGCGGACGAGGCTCGTAACCTCGCACTCGGGCGGCCCCGGAGCCCCGCCCGGGCGGCACTAGGACCGCCCTGCGAGGAGCTCGCTGGACTGGGACAGGTCGAAAGGCCGCGTCCCAGGAAGCGCGGTCCGGGGTTGAGCCAGGTCCTCCGGGATTTGGCGAGTGCCGCGGTGGAGCGCCGTAAGGCGAGTGCCCGGGGTTCCGGGCACCGCGTCCCCGCTTCAAGTGTCGCAAACTGCGTACACTTGTTTGCGAGGGACGCACAGATGCAGCGCCAAGCGGCGCTCCATCCCCCTTGCTTTCGAGCGAGGGGCCCTGACGATCCCTCGGGGTGAAATCCGCCCGCGAGTTCACTCCCTCATGCCCCGGCTCGACCCGGGCATCCATAGAGCGGCGCCGCATGGATTGCCGGGACTTCAGGCGCGAAGACGGCGCGGAGCCTGTCATCGGGCCGCGCTTCGCGCGGACCCGTTGGCGCCTTTCGCCCGGTGATGACGCAAGAAGGAAGGAGCGAGACGCTGTCGATCTAAACCGGATTTGCCTTGCGGCCGCCGCGTTCGATGGTCTGCGGCGCGTCGGAGGTGATGAGCGTGCCGGCGAGCTCGAGGCAGCGCTTGGTCAATTCGTGCGCGCCCTCGGCAAGCTCCTTCGAGTTCTTCACGATCTCGACGTTGTTCTCCATGTCCTCGTGCGACCAGCCGCGCGAGTGCGCGATATAGGGGAACTGCGGGAAGATGAAGCCGAGCTCGGCGAAGAAGCCGAGCATCTGGCCGGCCACGGCCTGGATGTTGTCCTGGCCGCCGACGATGATGAAGCCGGCCACTTTATTTCGGATAAGCACGCGGTTGTGGGTGGTGATCGCGTTCTGCACGCAGTTCAGCCGCTCGGCCATCTTGAAATAAAGCGACGAAGCCGCGCCCCAGCGGATCGGCGAGGCGACGATGACGGCGTCGGCCCAGAACACCAGCGCCTCGTAGACCTCGCGCATCTCATCCTTGTCGTCCATCTGCGTGATCGAACAGGGCCAGGTGCAGGCGCGCGCGGCCTTCGAATAATAGCCCTCGCAGTGTTTGAACTTGAGGTCGTTGAGCCGGATCATCTTGGTCTCGGCGCCTTGCTCCTTGGCTGCCTCCAGCGCCTGAACGAGCAGGTGATCGGAGCCGGAGAAGCGCGGGATGTTGTTGTTGACGACCGTGGTCGAGATGCCGGCGACGCGCAGCGGTCCCGGCGCGCGCTTGATGTCGCGCAACAGCGCATCGGGTTCGTGCGGGATGCGGCCGCGCTTGGTCGGGTTGGCGAGGTCGACCAGAACGCGGCCCTTCTCGGCCTTGACCGGGAACGAAGGCACGCGGTCGGCTTCGTAGCCCGGCTCGCCTTCGCCGGTGCAGCGGTGGAACTTGTAGGCGTGCCATGGGCACACCACGAACTCGCCATCGACATGGCCTTTGCCGAGCGGGCCGGTGGCGTGATTGCACACGTTCGATATGGCGCCGAACTTGCCGTCCTTGAACGAGAGCGCGAAATGAGCGTGCTTCGCGCTGACTTCCTGCAGCGGGAGCTTGCAAAGCTCATCGGCCGCGCCGACGTCGATCCATTCCGGTTCGCGAGCCATGACGATCTCCTAGGCGTTCAGTGGGACTTTGATCGAGGCGGCGGTGCCCGGCGCCAGCGGGCGCGGGTCCACCTCGACGATACCGCTCTTCAGCCGCACCCGGTAGGTGGCGACCCGCTCGGTGAACGGCGGCGGCGCGCAGCCGTTCTTCAATTGATATTGATAGCCGTGCCAGGGGCAGGTGATCAGCCCGTCGATGATCTTGCCCTCGCCGAGCGGCCCGTTCTGGTGGACGCAGACATTGCTCAGCGCGCCGACCTGGTCGCCGTCGCGGAAGATGGCGATGCGCTCGCCGCCCGGCGCGGCCACGATCTTCGCGCACTTGTCGCGGATCGAGAGCGGCGGCCCGACCGTGATCCAGTCTTCCTTGTTCGGCGCGACGCCACGGTCGATAGCGCGTCCGCGCATCCCCGCGAGAATGTGCAGCGTCGCTACGATAGCAAGCGAGGCGACCAGCATGATCGGGATGCCGAGCCCGCGATTGGTCTGCAT
>JAYUHJ010000466.1:0-3154 GCA_043767065.1 Hyphomicrobiales bacterium
CAGCTCTATGGCGAGTTCCTCATCAATGCGCAGGGCGAGGACGTGGTCGCCGGCATCCGCACGCCGCAGAACCTGACCGAGGCGGCGCGCATCTCCGCCCATTCCGACAAGCCGTCGATGGAAGCGGCGATGCCCATAGTGTTCCGCGAGTTCGCCGCCGTCGCCGAGAAACTCGAGCGGCACTATCGCGACATGCAGGACATGGAATTCACCGTCGAACGCGGCAAGCTTTATATGTTGCAGACGCGGGGCGGAAAGCGCACGGCCAAGGCGGCGCTCAGGATCGCCGTCGAGATGGCGAACGAGGGCCTGATCACGCGCGACGAGGCGATCGCTGGCGTCGATCCGGCAGCGCTCGACCAGCTCCTGCATCCGACGATCGACGCGAAGGCGCCGCGCACGATCATCGCCACGGGTCTCCCCGCCTCGCCGGGCGCCGCTTCGGGCGAGATCACCTTCTCCGCCGACGAGGCCGAAACCCTGAAGTCCGCGGGCCGCAAAGTCATTCTAGTCCGCGTCGAAACCTCGCCCGAAGACATCCACGGCATGCACGCGGCGGAGGGAATTCTCACCACCCGGGGCGGCATGACCTCGCACGCGGCCGTGGTGGCGCGCGGCATGGGCAAGCCCTGCATCTCCGGCGCGGGCTCGCTGCGTATCGATCACGCGGCCAAGACCATGAGCGCGGGTACGCACACGCTGAAGGCCGGCGACATCATCACCGTGGACGGCTCGAGCGGCCAGGTGCTGCTGGGGCGCGTCGCCATGGTGCAGCCGGAACTCACCGGCGAGTTCGCGACCATCATGCTGTGGGCCGACAGCGTGCGCCGGCTCGGCGTGCGCGCCAATGCCGATACGCCGGCCGACGCTCGCTTGGCGCGCAACTTCGGCGCCGAGGGCATCGGGCTCTGTCGCACCGAGCATATGTTCTTCGACGCGGACCGGATTCTTGCGGTGCGCGAGATGATCCTGGCCGACGACGAGGCGGGCCGCCGCAAGGCGCTCGCCAAGCTACTTCCCATGCAGCGCGCCGATTTCATCGCCATCTTCGAGATCATGAAGGGCCTGCCGGTCACGATCCGGCTCTTGGACCCGCCGCTGCACGAATTCCTACCGCACACGCCGGCGGAGATCGCGGAGGTCGCGAAAAGCATGGGCGCCGATCCGAAGAAGCTCGAGCGGCGCGCAGCCGAGCTCGAGGAGTTCAACCCCATGCTCGGCTTCCGCGGTTGCCGAATCGCCATCGCCTTCCCGGAGATCGCCGAAATGCAGGCGCGCGCCATTTTCGAGGCCGCGGTGGCCGCGGCGAAAAGCACCGGCACGCCGGTGGTACCCGAAGTGATGGTGCCGCTGATCGCAACCAAGGCCGAGTTCGATCTGGTGAAAGCGCGGATCGACGCCATGGCGGAGGCCGTCGCGGCCGAGACCGGCACCAAGATCGCCTACCAGACCGGCACCATGATCGAGCTGCCGCGGGCCTGCCTGCGCGCGGCCGAGATCGCGGAGACCGCCGAGTTCTTCTCGTTCGGCACCAACGATCTCACGCAGACCGTGTTCGGCATCTCGCGCGACGACGCGGCGAGCTTCCTCACCGCTTACACGGCGAAGGGAATCCTGCCGGCCGATCCGTTCGTTTCGATCGACCGCGAGGGCGTGGGCGAGCTGATCAAGATCGGCGTCGAGCGCGGGCGGAGCGTGCGCAACGATTTGAAAGTCGGCATCTGCGGCGAGCACGGCGGCGATCCGGCCTCGGTCGCCTTTTGCGTGGAAGCGGGGCTCGACTATGTGTCGTGCTCGCCGTTCCGAGTGCCGATCGCGCGGCTGGCCGCGGCGCAAGCGGCTCTGGGCAAGACGGCCTCGAGCACGGCTTGAACCGTCAGGCGCTCAGGCCGCGACTTTTTCGAGAAAGCGCTGGATTTCGCCGCGCAGCGTAGCGACCGCGGATTCCACCGCCTGCGAAGCATCGAGTACCGTGAAGGCCGATCCGCGCGTCTCGGTCGCCGCACCGGCGGCTTCGCCGAGCACTGTGACGACGACTTCTGTCCCCTTCGCGGCATTGTTTACGTTCTCGCTGATCTGGCCGGTTACCGCGCTTTGCTCCTCGACGGAAGCTGCGACCGAGGACGTATAGTGCTCGATCTCGCGCATGCGCTCCGCGATGCGGCGGATCGCCTCGACGGCGCCGGTGGTCGAGCCCTGCACCGCCAGAATCTGGCCGGCTATTTCCTCAGTAGCATTGGCGGTCTGTACGGCC
Organism: Hyphomicrobiales bacterium; assembly: GCA_043767065.1. Taxonomy (GTDB): domain Bacteria; phylum Pseudomonadota; class Alphaproteobacteria; order Rhizobiales; family Xanthobacteraceae; genus JAHFPN01. The sequence goes on from JAYUHJ010000466.1 coordinate 2,255, forward strand.
AACGACTTCACTTCGGAGGCCACGACTGCGAAGCCCCTGCCCGCCTCGCCGGCGCGCGCGGCTTCGATCGTGGCGTTGAGCGCAAGCAAGTTGGTCTGGCCGGCAATGTCGCGGATCAGCTTGACCACGTCGCCGATCTTTTGCGCCGCGGCAGCGAGCGCCTCGATCGCAGTGTCCGTGGCATGAGCCTCGGCTACGGCGAGACTCACGACCTTGTTGGTCTGGTCGAGCCGGCTGCTGATTTCGGCTATCGAGTGCGACATCTCGTCGGCGGCGTCAGCAGCAGTGCGAACGTTTTGCGACGCTTCGCCCGAAGCCTTGACGGCGCTTTCGGCACGTTGCGAGGTCTGGCTGGAAACGCTGGAGAGCGCAGTCGCAGTCGCCTTCATCGCGTCGGCGCTTTCGCTGACGCTCTTGAGCACGCTGTCCATGCGCTCGCGGAACGCGGAGATCGCGCTCTCGACGGTCGCGCGGCGGCTTTCCTGCGCGGTCATCGCCTCGCGCTGCTGCTCGAGCTGATGCTGTTCGGTGACGTCCTCGTGGGTCGTAATCCAGCCGCCGCCGGGTATCGGCAAGTTCACCGCATGGATGTAGCGGCCGTCGCCGGTGGCGACGCGCCAGGTCGTCATCTTGCCCGCCCTGACGCCATCCATGATATCGCGATAATATTTTTCCGGGTCGCCGGTGAGCAATCCGGTGTCCTTGCGATGGCGGAGCAGGTCCATCAACGCGCAGCCCGGGCGTACAATTTTCGGCGATAGTTTGTACATTTCGATGTAGCGCCGGTTGACGACGACGATGCGCGCCGACGAGTCGAACATGCACAGCGCCGTCGACATGTTGTCCAAGGCAGTATTCAAACGGCTGTTCCGCCCGCGCACGCGATGCAGCGCCACGGCG
>JAYUHJ010000467.1:0-7458 GCA_043767065.1 Hyphomicrobiales bacterium
TCTCGATGCTCGCCATGATCCCGTTTTTCCTGGTCGCGCATCCGTCGCAACCCGCATCCTTGAAAGAATTGATCGACACGGCGAAAGCGAGGCCGGGGATGATCGCCTACGGTTACGGCGGCAACGGCTCGACCATGCATCTAGCGGGCGAGCTCTTCAACATGATGGCAGGCGTCACGCTGCAGCCCGTTCCGTACAAGGGCAGCGGCCCGGTGTCGACCGACGTGCTCGGCGGACAGGTGCCGCTTGGGGTAGTGGACGTGCCCTCGGCGATCGCGCATGTGCGCGCCGGCAAGATGCGGGCGCTGGCAGTTACTTCCAAGCGCCGCATCTCCGCCGCGCCAGAGGTACCGACGTTCGAGGAGGCCGGCGTGCCGGGCTACGAGGCGATCGGCTGGTTCGGCGCCGTGGCGCCGGCGCGGACGCCTGCCGACATTGTGAATCGACTGAACAGGGAAATTGCGACGGCGCTGTCCGTTCCCGAGATCCGTGAGCGCGCGCTCGCCGCCGGCGCCGAGCCCCTCACCAACACGCCGCAGGAGTTCGCCGCCATCATTCGCGAAGAGACTCGCAAGTGGGCGCTGGTCATCCGCACCGCCGGTATCAAGCTCCAATGAGCCCGGTCGTCGACTTCGGCCCCTGAGTCTCTGGTCGATGATCTCCTTGCGCTTCGGAAATTTCGCAAGGTTGCTGCCGGATTGAAGGAGGATTGACCTCGCTGCTGCTGTATCATTCGAGGATGCGTCGCGTTTTACGTTACATCGCCAGAACATTGCTTGCACTCCTGCTGGTGACAGTGCTCGCGCCTTCCTTCGGCTGGGAGGTATCCGCCGGACAGGTGGCACACGGTCTTGACGTTCCGGATCTGTGCGACGCGCAAGGTGCGGGCGAAGTCGCGTTGACTGCAGGACAGGACAAAGAGGGCGGCCCTAACACGCACCAGCACCACGGTTGCGCCGCGCACATGCTTGGCCACCTGATCGCAACGCTTTCCGATGCGCACAACTGCGCTGTCCTCGGCACCGGTGATGCCGGTGTTCCCGAGCGCTCGCTGAGCATCACCACCGTTCCTCCCAGAAGGCTCGACCGCCCGCCTCTCGCCTCCCGCCTAGCGTAATTCCGGTTTCATTCCGTCCGCTGCGAGCGCCGCGGACACGCTAGAAAAGGAGTCTTGCATGGCAACGGGAATTAATCCCGCCGTGCCCGCTGCGCCTGTGCGTCAGTGGGCACGATTCTGGATCGCGACTTTAGCGATTCTCTCGACTATCTCGTCGGGCGTGGCGTGGGCTCAAGAGCCCGTCGATCTCACGCTGCGCGAGGCGCTTGCACTGGCGCTACAGCACAACCCGGAGTTGTCGGCGTTCGGAAAAGAGCGCTCCGCCCTGGAGGCAGCTGCGCTCCAGGCCGGCGCATTGCCGAACCCTGTATTGGAGATCGCAGGAGACAACCTGCGCAATGTGCGCAAGGCAGAGGCCGGGGACCGCACCTCCTCCATCCAACTCGGCCAGTTGATCGAGTTGGGCGGCAAGCGGGATGCGCGCATCCGGACCGCCGAAGCGAGCCGCGCCCTGGCGAGTTGGGACTATGAGGCAAAACGCATCGAAGTCCTTTCGTCCGTGGGACAGCGGTTCGTTGACGTGCTGGCCGCCCAACAGCGGCAAGCGCTTGCCGAGGAGTCGCTCGCGCTTGCCCGTCAGTTCGCCGACGCTGTCGCAAAGCGCGTGCAGGCAGGCAAGGTTTCTCCGGTGGAGGAAACCAAGGCGCGGCTGACGCAGGGCAGCGCGGAAGTCGAGCTTGAGCAGGCAAGGCGGGAAACCATCTCTGCGCGCAGCGCGCTGAGGGCGCTGTGGGGAACCCATGAGCGGCGGTTTAACCGGGCCTCGGGTGACCTGGAGAAGACCACGCTTCTGCCCGCCTACGATCAACTTGCGGCACGTGTGCGGGGCAATCCCGAGTTGGCGCGCTGGACGAGCGAGATCGAGCGGCGCAGAGCGCTTGTCGATGCGGAGAAGGCGAAAGCCGTCCCGGACGTAACCATCACGGCGGGTGTTACGCGTTTCAGTCAGTTTGACGATCGCGCCTACATGCTTGGCATCTCCGTGCCATTGCCGATATTCGATCGAAACCAGGGAGGGATCTTGGAATCCAACCGCCGCCTCGACAAGGCTGCCGACGAACAGCAGGCGACGGAATCCCGGCTGCTGGCGGCGTTGGCGCAGACCTATCAGCGTCTCGCCGCCATTGACAAAGAGGTCGGGATGCTGCGCGTGACGCTTTTGCCTGGCGCGCAGAGCGCCTTCGAGGCCGCCTCCAAGGGATACCAGCTCGGAAGGTTTGGTTTCCTCGACGTGCTGGATGCACAACGCACCCTGTTCCAGGCGCGCACGCAGAACCTGCGCGCCCTCGCCGACCACCATCGGGGGATCCGGGAACTGGAGCGGCTCGTCGGCGGCCCGTTGGATGAATCGCCGAACAACTTCAATCGGCAATAGTCGAGGAACCCAGATGAAGAACAGGAGTTTGTGGATCACCGCCGGTATCGTCGCAATCGGAATCGCGCTGGGCGTGTTCATCCTGGCCGGAGACAGGCATGCCAAGGCGCCTGGTGCGGATGGACATGCCGACCATGGCGACGGCGACAAGGGTCACGCCGCCGAGGCTCCGGCCAAGGGACCGCATGGCGGCCGGATGCTTGCCAAGGACGATTTCGCAGTTGAGATCACCATCCTCGAACAGGGGGTACCGCCGGAGTTCCGGGTCTACGCGTTCGACCAGCGCAAACCCATCGATCCGGCCGAGGTGAAGTTGCAGGTTCGCCTGGAGCGCCTGGGCGGGCCGGCCGAAACGATCGACTTCCGCAAGGAAGGCGACGCCTTGCGCGGTGACCGCACCGTCGTCGAACCGCATTCCTTCAAGGTGTCCATCGCGGCCGAGTACAAGGGCCGCGCGTACGAGTGGACCTACGACCAGGCCGAAGGCCGGATCCGCATGGATGAGGCCAGATTGAAGGCCACGGGCATCGAGTTGCGCACTGCCGGCCCGGCGAAGATCAAGTCCATCCTGCAGCTTCAGGGAGAGATCCAGTTCAACCAGGACCGCGTTGCTCACGTGGTGCCGAGACTGGCGGGCGTGGTCGCCCGGGTGGCGAAGAATCTCGGCGACCAGGTGAAGAAGGGCGAGGTGCTCGCGATACTGGAGAGCCAGGCGCTGGCAGACCTCAAGAGCGAGCACCACGCCACCCAGACGCGCTTGGACCTTGCGCGCGGCAACCTCGAGCGTGAGAAACGGTTGTGGGAGGAGAAAATCTCCGCCCAGCAGGACTATCTGGCCAGCCGACAGGCGGCCGTGGAAGCGGAGATCGCGCATAACAACGTGGAGCAAAAGCTGATCGCGCTGGGGCTCACCCATGAAGCCGTGATGCGAAGCGGAGCAGGCAGCCTGACGCGCTACGAGGTTCGCGCGCCCATCGATGGCACCGTGACGGAGAAGCACCTGGCCGCGGGTGAGGCCGTAAAGGAGGACACCAGCATCTTCACCATCGCTGACCTCTCAAGCGTCTGGGCCGAAATGACGATCTATCCCAAGGATCTGGGCAGCGTGAAGCTGGGCCAGAAGGTCACTGTGCGTGCGAGCGCGCTGAATGCCGAGGCCGAGGGCCGCGTGGCCTACGTGGGCGCGCTGATCGGCGAGCAGACGCGCTCTGCGATAGCGCGCGTCACGCTGGCGAATCCAGATCGCAGCTGGCGGCCAGGGCTGTTCGTCACCGTGGACTTGGTGCAGGACGAAGCCGAAGTGCCGGTGGCGGTCTCCGTGGAAGCCATCCAGACCCTGCGTAACGGGAAAGTCGTATTCGGTCGTTTCGGCGAGATCTTTGAAGCGAGGCCTGTGGAGCTGGGCCGCAGCGACGGCAAGTCCGTTGAAGTCCTGAGCGGGCTCGCGCCTGGAACACCGTATGCCGCCACCGGAAGCTTCGTACTCAAGGCTGACCTCGGCAAGGCCGGCGCCAGTCACTCTCATTGAAAGGCCCGCCATGAAGCAAATCACAGCCGTCATCCAGCCCCATATGCTGAGCAAAGTAGAGCACGCGCTCCACGCGCTGCCGCATTGCCCCGGCTTCACGCTGCTCAGCGCCAAAGGCCACGGCCGGGGACGCGCTCCCGGGCATGCCTATCACGCCACCGAACGGGACATGGAGCTGCGCGCCAAGGTCGTGCTCCTGATCCTGTGTTCCGATGCGTTCGCGCCATCGATCGTCGAAGCCATCCTGCGTCACGCCCATACTGGCTTGCCGGGTGACGGCATTGTTGCCGTATGCGACGCGGGAGAAGTGGTGCGCATCGATACCGGCGAGCGCGGCGACGCCGCCGTTTGACGAAGAAAAGAGAACACGATGCTCGAGGGTATTCTGCGGTTCGCGATTCACCAGCGCTGGCTGGTGCTGCTGGGTGCGTTGGGCATGGCCGCGCTGGGCGCTTGGAACTATGGGCGCCTGCCGATCGACGCGGTCCCCGACATCACCAACGTGCAAGTGCAGATCAATACCGCGGCGCCCGGCTATTCGCCGCTGGAAACCGAACAGCGCATCACGTTCCCGATCGAAACGGCGATGGCCGGATTGCCGCACCTGCAGCAGACGCGCTCGCTTTCGCGCTACGGGCTGTCGCAGGTAACCGTGGTGTTCGAGGATGGCACCGACATTTATTTCGCGCGCCAGCTCATCAACGAGCGTGTGCAGGAAGTCCGGGAGAAGCTGCCTTCTGGCGTACAGCCCGCGATGGGGCCGATCGCCACCGGGTTGGGCGAGATTTTCATGTGGACCGTCGAACCGAAAGACGGCGCAAGAAGACCCGACGGCGGCGAGTACACCTCCACAGACCTGCGCACCATTCAGGACTGGATCGTGCGGCCGCAGCTGCGGAACATCCCCGGCGTCACGGAAATCAACACTATTGGCGGCTACCTCAAGCAGTTTCACGTTGCGCCTGACCCGGCGAAGCTGGTCGCGTACGGCCTGAGCTTCCGCGACGTGCTCGAAGCGCTCGCCCGCAACAATGCCAACGTTGGTGCCGGCTATATCGAAAAGAGCGGCGAGCAGTATCTGGTCCGTGCGCCAGGCCAAGTCGCGAATCTGGAGGAAATCCGCGACATCGTGATACGCACCCAACGTGACGTACCGATACGGGTGCGGGACGTAGCCGAGGTTCTTCTGGGGCAGGAGCTGCGCACCGGGGCTGCCACCGAGAATGGCAACGAAGTGGTGCTGGGTACCGTGTTCATGCTGGTGGGCGAGAACAGCCGCACGGTGTCGCAGAGGGTCAGCGCGAAACTGGCGGAAGTGAACCGCACGCTGCCGCAAGGCGTGGTCGCCAAGACCGTTTACGACCGTACCGTTCTGGTGGACAAAACCATCGCCACGGTGTCGAAGAACCTGCTTGAAGGTGCGGTGCTCGTGGTCGCCGTGCTGCTCGCATTGCTTGGCAACTGGCGCGCGGCGCTGCTCACCGCCGCTGTTATCCCGCTGTCGATGCTGTTCCTCATCACCGGCATGGTAGAGAGAAAAGTCAGCGCGAACCTGATGAGCCTGGGCGCGCTGGATTTCGGCCTGATTGTGGATGGCGCGGTGATCATCGTCGAGAACTGCCTGCGCCGGCTGGGGCTCGAGCAGCACCGGCTCGGACGCCTGCTGCAGCGGGGCGAGCGTTTCGAGGTGGTCTTCGAAGCGACGCGGGAAGTGTTCAAACCGAGCCTGGTGAGCGTGATCGTCGTGGCGCTGGTCAACATCCCGATCTTCACGCTGACCGGAGTCGAGGGGAAAATGTTCCATCCCATGGCTTTCACGGTCGTGGTTGCGCTGCTGGGCGCACTGATTCTCTCGGTCACGTTCGTGCCGGCGGCGGTTGCGCTGTTCGTCTCTGGACGCGTCGAGGAGAAAGAGAACCGGGCCATGCAGTGGGCGCGCAAGGCCTACCGGCCGGCGCTGGACTTCGTGCTGCGCAACCCGGCGCCGACGGTCGCCGCTGCGCTGGTCATGGTCGCATTGAGCGCGCTGCTCGCCACGCGCATGGGAGCCGAGTTCATTCCCAGCCTTGACGAAGGCGACATCGCCTTGCACGCGCTGCGGATTCCGGGCACCAGCCTCACCCAGGCAATCGACATGCAGAAGGCGCTGGAGAAGCGCATCAAGGCGTTCCCGGAAGTGGACAAGGTCTTCGCCAAGATCGGCACCGCGGAGATCGCCACAGATCCCATGCCGCCGAACGTGGCGGACAACTTCGTCATGCTCAAGCCGGCTTCGGAGTGGCCTGATCCCCGGCGCGACAAGGGTGACCTGTTGAAGGCGATCCAGGCTGCGGTGGAGGAGATTCCCGGCAACAACTACGAGTTCACGCAGCCGATCCAGATGCGCTTCAACGAGCTGATTTCCGGTGTGCGCAGCGATGTCGCGGTGAAGGTATTCGGCGATGACCTTGATGTGCTGCTGAAGCAGGGGGAGGAAATCGCGGCGTTGCTGGGGAATATTTCCGGAGCCGCCGATGTCAAGGTGGAGCAGGTGAGCGGGCTTCCGGTTCTGACCATCGCTATCGACCGTGCGCGCATTTCCCGCTATGGCTTGAACGTCGCCGACGTGCAGGAAGTGATCGAGGTGGCGGTAGGCGGCAAGGAAGCCGGGCAGGTATTCGAAGGCGACCGGCGTTTCGACCTGCTGGTGCGCCTGCCGGAACGCTTGCGGATGGACATGGAGGCCATGAAGCGCCTGCCGGTGCCGCTGCCAGCGGGCACCCGATCCGCCGGCGGCGGCGAAGCGAAGGCGGGCTACGTTGCGCTGGGGGAGATCGCGCGCTTCGAGGTCGCGCCGGGACCGAACCAGATCAGCCGGGAGAACGGCAAGCGGCGCGTGGTGGTTACCGCCAACGTGCGCGGCCGGGATCTGGGCTCCTTCATCGGCGAGACGCAAGACCGGATTGCGGCGTCGATCCGGTTGCCCGAGGGCTACTGGCTCAGCTACGGCGGCACCTTCGAGCAGCTCGCCTCGGCGGCGAAGCGCCTGCAACTGGTCGTGCCCCTGTCCCTCGCGCTCATATTCGGGCTGCTGTTCATGACTTTCGGGTCGGTCAAGCCGGGGCTGGGGTAGTCGCCCAGATGGCTGTGGACGTCGATGATCCCGGGCGTGACGAACTTGCCGGTGCCGTCGATCCGGGTAAAGCCTTCGGGGACCGCCATGTCGGCTCCGCCCACGCCTACGATCCTGCCCCCGCGCAAAAGCACCGTGCCGTTGTCGATCCGCGCGCCCGCCCCGTCGAACACCGTTGCCCCCACCAGCGCGGTCGCCGCACCGGGATAGGGCTTGTAGGTCGATGGGTAGGGGTTCCGGTCGAACTTCACTGCCGGGTTCGATCTCGTCTCCCTTGCACCGGTCGAGGCGCATGCGGCCAGCGCCAGCGCCAGCGCGAGCGCGGC
>JAYUHJ010000468.1:0-3149 GCA_043767065.1 Hyphomicrobiales bacterium
GCGTTCGGCTTCTTGGTGAAACGCGCGATGCGGTCGAGGTAAAGTTGGGCATAGCGCGGGCCTTGATAGTCGAGCAGCCGCCGCACGCCTTCGATGGCGATATCGGCTGCCTCGCGCGGTACCAGCGTCTTGGCGCTGGCCTCGAGCGCAGTACCCGGCGAGATGGCGATGAGCTTCGGCTCTGTATCGATCGCTGGCTGCGCGTCGGGCTCAGCCACGAGTGCAAGACCGGCTTCGAAGCCGCGCAGGTTCGAATCCACCGCCTTGCCCTCGGCCTGGATCGCGGCGCGGAAGGCTTCGTGCTTGATCGGGAGCACGCCGGTCGCGGCGATCGCGCCGAGCAGCACGGCGCTGACCGGACACTTGGCCGCGGCAGCCGTCTTGGAGAAATCGGCAAGCACGGCGCGACGCGCGAAATAAGTGGCGACTTCGTACATCCGTTCAGGCTCGACGCGGCCGTCGCCCATGGCGGACTTCTCGTCCACGGTGAAGACGCGGCTCGTGGAAGCCAAGAGCACCGTGCGGTCCGGGCTCACGAAGCCCGCCTGGATCGCACGGATGGATTCGAGCAGTTCGCTCGCCACCATCAGGTCCACCTCGCCGGGCGAGGGGTTCAGGGCGAGCACGGGCCGCGTTGCCGCATTGGCGGCGTTCGGCAGGACTTCGATGTAATAGGTGGTGGCGCCGGTGCGCTGGGCGACGCCGGGGATCGAGGTGCGCTGGCCGATATGGCCGCTGGCGACCGCGGCATTGGCGATCCAGCCGGCGAGCACGCCGCCGCCCTCGCCGCCGAGCGCGGCGATCAGCACCTTGACCGGCTTGGCAGTAGCCACCGCTCTACTCCGCGGGGACCGGCGCGGCCGCGGCCGGGCGGCCCTCGAACAGGCGCATTACGGCCTGGGCTGCCCGATGACGGAAACGGTCCCAGGCATTGGGGTTCTCGATCACATTGATCTCGGCAAACGACGGGCAGAGCTGGGCCGCGTGCGAAACCTCGCCGCACAGCCCGCAGCCGACGCAGTCATTGTTCACATGCGCCACCGGATCGGTGCGCAGCTTGTCCTCGGTCGGCTTGATGGTGAGCGAGGGGCAGCCGGAAAGCCGGATGCAGGAATGATCGCCGGTGCACACTTCCGGATCGACCCAGAAGCGGGTGCGCACCACGCGTCCGCCGGCGGCCGAGCGCTTGGCCATTTCGGGCCGGATGCGGCGCTGGCGCGCAAGCTGACATTCGCCGTCGGCAATGATGACTTTCAAACCCTTTTCTTGGGTATGCAGCGCATCATGCAGCACCTTCACGACTCCGCTCACGCCATAGGTGCGCACGCGCTTGATCCAGGAGACGCCAACGCCCTTGAGCGCCTTCTCTATGTCGAGGCCCTGGCCGCGGCCGTCCGTTTCGGGGGCGCTGGAAATCAGGTCCTGCTGGCCGGTGGCGCTCGAATAGCCGTTGTTCATGATGATGAGGACTTCATCGTCCTTGTTGAACACGGCGCCGGTGACGCCGGTGAGCAGACCGTTATGCCAGAAGCCGCCATCGCCCATGATCGAAACCGGGCGATGCTCTTGTGTCCCGGAAACCGCGGCGGCCGACGCCAGCGACATGCCGTAGCCGAGAATGGAATTCCCCTGGCTGAACGGCGGGAAGGTCGCCAGCGCATGGCAGCCGATGTCGACGGCAACATGCACGGGTCCCATTTCCTTCTTTAGAATTTTCATAGCCGAGAAGATCGGCCGCTCCGGGCAGCCGGTGCAGAACGTGGGCGGCCGCGGCGGCAGCGGCATATCGAGCGCTTTGGCCGCTTCTGCGCGCCGGTCTTCGGTGTTCTTGGCCCATTGCTCGAGCGTTTCGTTCTTCTGCCCGTATTGATCGAGAAAGCGCGACAATCCCTTGCCGATCACCAGCGGCGTGTATTCCCCCGCCATGACGAAGAGGTCTTTGCCGTGCAGGCGGGTGTTCAAATCCGCCTTGCGCAGGATCTGGCCGATCGCTTGTTCGATGAAGTCTGGCGAGCCTTCCTCGACGATGAGCACCGCCTTCTTGCCGGCACAGAAGCCGCTGATCTCTTCGGGCACCAACGGATGGACGACGTTCAGCACCAGCGTCGGAATCTCGACTTTGCCATAGACGTCGCTCAGGCCCGCGAGCGCCAGGCGCGAATTGAGTCCGTTGAACAGGCCGCCCTGGACGATGATGCCGAGCTCGCTGTTCTTCTCGCCGTCCTTGGGCCCGAGCCGCTCGTTGAGCTTGTGCTCCACGATGAACTTGCGCGCGGCCGGCATGCGGCGCTCGAATTTCGCGACTTCTTGCGGGAAGATCACGGGCGGATGGGAGAGCCGGTCATAGAGGAATTTCGCGGGCCCGACGCGATGCTTGGAGGAGACGAGCGGCGCCACGTTATCCTTGGTCTTGAAGCTGCCGAACACGTGGCAGGCACGGATGCGCAACTCGAGCATGACCGGCGTGTTCGACGCCTCGGAAAGCTCGAAGCCTTTTTCGACCATGTTTACGATCGTGGTCAGCTCCGGGCGCGGGTCCAGCAGCCAGAGCGACGACTTGAGCGCCATGGCGTGCGTGCGCTCCTGAATGACGCTGGCGCCCTCGCCATAGTCCTCGCCGACGATGATGAGCGCGCCGCCCATGACGCCGCAGGAGGCCAGATTGGAGAGTGCGTCGGCTGCGACGTTGGTGCCGACGATGGATTTCCAGGTGACGGCCCCGCGCACCGGGTAATTGATCGAAGCGGCGAGCATGGCGGCCGCGGCTGCTTCGTTGGTGCAGGTCTCGACCTTGACGCCAAGCTCGGCGAGCAGGTCCTCCGATTGCACCAGCACGTCGAGCAAGTGCGTGACCGGCGCGCCCTGGTAGCCGCCGACATAGGCGACACCCGATTGCAGCAGCGCCTTGGTTACGGCGAGGATGCCCTCGCCATGGAAGGTAGCGCCGTTGCCCAGTCTTAGACTCTCGATTTCCTTGCGGAAAGAGACTTCCATGGTTCCTCCGCGCGATACCGCGCTCCCGATGACTAGACCTTAGGCTCAAGGTCTTGCCAGATCAAATTCGGCTGCCGAATCCCGTAATCATCCCAACGAGATACCCGGCCTTTCGTGGGCCGCGTGCGGGGCTGCAGGGATTGCCTTGAGAATCC
>JAYUHJ010000469.1:0-3148 GCA_043767065.1 Hyphomicrobiales bacterium
GACCCGCAATTTCCGCTTCTTCGACAACCGCCAGAAATATCTTCTGTTCGTCAATACTTGCAGCGAGAAGCAGGTGGTCGCGAACCGCGTCACGCTCGAGCTCGCCAACATCCACCCGCGTCCGCCGGCGCTCCGCCTGTTCGACGCCGGCGTCGGCGACGGCTCGGTACTCACGCGCGTGATGCGCGCCATGCACGAGCGCTATCCAGCCATGCCGTTCTATATCGTCGGCAAGGAGATCAGCCTCGAGGACATCCGGCTCACGCTCGAAAAGATGCCGGACCGCTTCTTCGAGCATCCTTCGACCGTGCTGGTGCTGACCAACCTCTATTATTCCGAGGCACCCTGGCTCACCACGCACTCCCTCACCGCCGCTTCGAGTCTGGTTTGGCACGAGCTGGCGCTCACCGGGAATTCCGCGCATCGCTTCGAGACCCAGATCAACGATCTGCAGCCGTTCCTGGCCGATCACTGGAAGGCCCGCGTCAGCCCCAAGACCGGCAACCCGATTTATGAGCGGCCGATCGTGCTGGTGATCTATCGCGAGGACCACCGCTTCCTGCTCGATCCGGTGATCCCGCGCCGCGGCGGCACCGATGCCAACTACGACCTCGTCATCGCCTCGCAGCCCTATCGTGCCCGCGCCTCGATCGACTTCAAAGCCAAGAAGGTGATCGCTCCGCTCGCGCGCGCACTCGGACCCGGCGGCCGGCTCATCGCGATCCATTCGCACGGCAACGACCCGGGCATGGAAATCGTCAATAAAATCTGGCCGGAGGACAATCCGTTCACCACCGACCGGCACCAGATCCTGAAGGCGGTAAAAAACGAGCTCGGCGCCGCCGGCCGCGACCTGAACTTCAACGCCTATGCCGACAACCGCTCGCTGTTCCGCTACGACATGCACACGCTGCCGTCGGAAATTACGAACTCGATCGGCACTTCGACGCTGTTCGCGGCCTGGAACGCGGCGATCTACGTGGGCCAGATCGAGGACGACCGGCTCGCCGAGGTGGTGAAGGACGACCACTATCTCGAGTCGACCGGCGAAGTGCTGAAGAAGCACGGCGGCCTGTGGTTCTGGGACGAGTCCTACGTGATCTCGCGCAAGCGCGAGTAGCGGCAGCCACGCTCAAAGCACAATGACAATCCTGGCGGTTTCTCCCGAACGAGAGCGCATTGCCACATTCATGCGCGGCTGGTCGCTCGAGGTCACCCTGCCGAAGCCGGCGGAGATCGAGGCGCTGAAGGGGACGCTCGCGTCGGCAACCGAAGTTTTTATCAGCGCGATCCCAAAAGAATCCCATTTGCATCTGGTCGAATCCGCGGCGCATATGCGCCGGGCTGGTTTCGAACCGATCCCTCACGTGGCGGCGCGCAATTACCCCGACCAGGCGACACTCGAGGACATGCTGAATCGCACGCGCGGCGAAGCGGGCATTTCGCGCGTGCTGGTGATCGGCGGCGACCGCGATACCGCCGCCGGCCCGTTCACCGACGCACTTTCGGTGATCGAGAGCGGCCTGTTGCAGGCCCACGGCATCAAGGAAATCGGCATCGGCGGCTATCCCGATGGACACCCGCGCATCGCCGCCGACGATCTGGAGCGCGCGCTCGAAGCCAAGATCGCGGCCGCGAGCCGCGCCGGCCTCAAGGTCCAGCTCGTGACTCAATTCTGCTTCGACGGCGAGCGGATCGTGGCCTGGTTGCGGAAGCAGCGAGCAAACGGCTTCACCGGGCGGCTTCGCATCGGCCTCGCCGGGCCTGCGAAGGTGACGACGCTGTTGCGCTTCGCCCAGCGCTGCGGCGTCCAGGCCAGCACCCGCGGGCTGTTGCGCAACGTGGGCGTTGCGCTGCAGGCGCTGGGCCGGGTCACGCCCGACGACATCGTGAAGACGCTGGCCGAAGCGACCGCTTCGGGCGAGCTTGGCGAGGTGTCGCCGCACTTCTATTCGTTCGGCGGATTCTCCGCGACCGCGCGCTGGGCGAACGGCGTCGCTTCCGGAACGCTTTAGCCCGTCATTCCGGGGCGCGGCCCCGGACTTGATCCGGGGTCGCGAGCCCGGAATCCATAAACACCTACGGTGGCTATGGATTCCGGTCCTCGCCGCAAGAGCGGCGAGACCGGAATGACCGGGATGGGATTTATTCCGCCGCGACCGGCATCGCGCCGGACGCCTTCTCCACCCGCGCCGCGCAGAACTTGAACTCGGGGATTTTCCCGAACGGATCGAGCGCCGGGTTGGTCAAGAGGTTCGCTGCCGCTTCCACGAACGCGAACGGGATGAACACGACCCCATCCGGTATCCCGTCGTCCTGCCGCACGTAAAGCTCGATCGACCCGCGGCGCGTGGCAACGCGAATCCTATCGCCGGGCTTGATGCCGAGCTTGGCGATTTCGCCGCGCGACAGCGAAGCAACGGCGCTCGGCTCGAGCGCGTCGAGCGTGACCGAGCGCCGCGTCATGGCGCCGGTATGCCAATGCTCGAGCTGCCGGCCGGTGGTGAGAATGAACGGAAATTCCGCGTCCGGCTGCTCGTCCGGCGGCGAAAGTTTCGCCGCCACCAGCTTTCCGAAACCGCCGGGTCGCGGGAAGCCCTTGTCGAACACGACATCATGGCCGGGTTGATCCGGCGCGTCCGAGGGATAAGTGACCGCGCCTTCACGCTCGACCCGCTCCCATGAGATGTTATTGAGCGCGGGCATCAGCGAGGCCATTTCCGTATAGATCTCGCTCGGGTGTGTGTAGTTCCAGTTTAAACCAATGCGCCGCGCGATCTCCTGCGTGATCCACCAGTCGACCTTGGCCTCGCCCGGCAGCGGCAGCGCCTGGCGGCCCATCTGCACCTGACGGTTCGTATTCGTCACCGTGCCGTCCTTCTCGGGCCAGGCCGAGGCCGGCAGGACGACGTCGGCATAGACCGCCGTCTCGGTGAGGAACAGATCCTGCACCACCAGATGTTCCAGGTGCGCCAGCGCCTCGCGCGCGTGGTTCAAGTCCGGGTCCGACATCGCCGGGTTTTCGCCGAGGATGTACATGCCCTTGATCTCGTCGGCATGGACCGCGTCCATGATCTCGACCACGGTCTTGCCGCGCTTGGGGTCGAGCTTGACGCCCCACAGTTTTTCCACGCCCGCGCGGATTTCC
>JAYUHJ010000470.1:0-3141 GCA_043767065.1 Hyphomicrobiales bacterium
TGGTGGAGCCAGGGGGAGTCGAACCCCCGACCTCTTGAATGCCATTCAAGCGCTCTCCCAACTGAGCTATGGCCCCACTCGACCGCTTCGAAAGCCGGAATTCAGGTTTCGGCGGCATGCCCGGGTGCTGGGTGTCCCGAACGGTTCGGACTAAGCATTCGGACTAAGCATGGGGCGTTCCGCCCCTCAAGGCTCCTCGTCGCCCTCGACTTTCTCGCCGATGATTTCGGAGACGGTGCCGGGCTCCTCTTCCTCCTGCTCGAGGAACGTATCGTCCTCGGTCGCGGCGGGAGTCTCCGTCTCGTCGTCATCGGCATCCGGTGTCGCTGCGGTTTTCTTCTTGCCGGTTGCCTCCGCATCCGCATCCTCGAGCGAGATGACGTTGGCGGGACGCTTGACCTCCGGCTCCTCGACGGGGACCGGCTTGGGTGCGACCGGCTCGGCCCGTGCCCGCGTGACGGCCGCGACCTGATACACGGTTCCGCACTTCGGGCAGACGATAGGATTGCGCGCGAGGTCGTAGAATTTCGACCCGCAGCTGCCACACACGCGCTTGATGCCGAGTTCGGGCTTGACCACCAAAACTCCTCCGCTTGCAGAAAATAGCCGGAAAAAGGGCGCCTCAATTGGACCGCTGCCCCCAGCCTGTCAAGGCCGAAAAGCCGCCGGCCTGCATCGGTGACGGGCTCTCGGCTGCATGCTAGAGCCTCGCGCCGAGACGAGAAAACCATGTCCGTCGCTCCGGCGCACCCAAAGGCCCACGTTAGGCCCGCCGTCGCCCGCCGCGCGGGCGCGCTCAAGGGCTGCGTTCGCGTGCCCGGTGACAAGTCGATCTCCCACCGCGCGCTCATGCTCGGTCTGCTCACCGTGGGCGAGACCCGGATCGAGGGCCTGCTGGAGGGGGACGATGCGCTCGCCACCGTCAACGCTTGTGGTGCGCTCGGGGCCAAGCTTGAGCGCACGGGACCGGGAGCCTGGAGCGTGCAGGGGGTCGGCATCGGTTCGCTCTTGCCGCCTCGCGCTCCCCTAGACTTTGGCAATGCCGGCACCGGCACGCGGTTGATGCTCGGCGTCGTGGCCGGTCACCCCATCGAGGTCGTGTTCGATGGGGATGCCAGCCTGCGCCGGCGGCCGATGCGGCGCGTACTCGATCCGCTCGCGCGCATGGGCGCGGAAGTCATAGAGCAGGCCGAGGGCGGCCGCTTGCCGCTCAAGCTCAAGGGCGCGCGCGATCCGATTCCGATCGAGTACAAGAGCCCGGTCGCGTCCGCACAAGTGAAATCGGCGGTGCTGCTGTGCGGGCTCGCGGCGCCGGGCGAGACCACGTTGATCGAGGAAGCTGCGACCCGCGATCATACCGAGCGCATGCTCGTTCATTTCGGTGCCGAGCTCGCCGTCACGCCTTATGGCGCACACGGTAAGCGAATCGTGCTCAAGGGCCGGCCGGAACTGCAGCCGCAACACGTGTGCGTGCCGTCCGATCCTTCATCGGCGGCCTTTCCGCTGGTGGCGGCGCTTCTGGTTCCGGGCTCGGACATCGTGCTCGAAGGCGTGTTGATGAATCCACTGCGCTCGGGGCTGATCGTGACGCTTAAAGAAATGGGGGCGCAGATCGAAGAGCTGGAGCGGCGCGAGGAGGGCGGCGAGACGGTCGCCGATCTGCGCGTGCGGGCCTCGGCGCTCAAGGGCGTTGAAGTTCCCGCCGCCCGCGCGCCTTCGATGATCGACGAATATCCGGTGCTCGCGGTCGCAGCTAGCTTCGCCGAAGGCACCACGGCGATGCGTGGGCTTTCCGAATTGCGCGTCAAGGAATCCGACCGGCTTAGCGCGGTCGCCGCCGGGCTCAAGGCCAACGGCGTCGTCCACGAGATTTCCGGCGACGATCTGATCGTGCACGGCAAGCGCAAGGTCGAGGGCGGCGGTACCGTTGCGACCCACATGGATCACCGGATCGCCATGAGCTTTCTGGTCATGGGACTTGCCAGCGACAAGCCGGTCGGTGCCGACGATATTTCCATTGTCGCCACGAGCTTTCCGGGCTTCTCCGAGCTGATGCA
Source organism: Hyphomicrobiales bacterium (assembly GCA_043767065.1). Lineage (GTDB taxonomy): Bacteria > Pseudomonadota > Alphaproteobacteria > Rhizobiales > Xanthobacteraceae > JAHFPN01. The sequence continues at coordinate 2,058 of JAYUHJ010000470.1, forward strand.
AAAGCTCGGCGCCGATATCGGATAAGCGATGATCGTCACCATCGACGGGCCGGCAGCGTCGGGCAAGGGCACGCTCGCGCGCCGGATTGCGGCCCATCTTGGTCTCCCGCATCTCGACACCGGGCTGCTCTATCGCGCGGTCGCGGCACAACTGCTCGACGCCAAGAAGCAACTCAACGACGCCGCCGTGGCGACGGCCGTTGCCCGCACGCTTTCCCTCGAGGGGCTCGATGCGAGCCGGCTCTCGGGTGCGGCGCTCGGCGAGGCCGCATCGCGCGTCGCGACGATCCCCGAGGTGCGCGCGGCACTTCTGGCCTTGCAGCAGGATTTCGCCCGTCGTCCCGGGGGCGCCGTGCTCGACGGCCGTGATACCGGTACCGTCATCGCGCCCCAGGCCGAGGCGAAGATTTTCGTCACCGCCAGGCCGGAAGTCCGCGCTTGGCGGCGCCACAAGGAGCTCACCGAGCGTGGCGAGGGGCTCGCCTACGACACAGTGCTGGCCGAGATCAGGAAGCGCGACGCCCGCGACTCCGGGCGCGCCATCGCACCCCTGAAGGCCGCGCCGGATGCGGCCTTGCTCGATACCACCGATCTCGATATAGAGGCCGCGTTCCGGGCGGTTCTTTCCATCGTGGAGGCTGAAGAAGCGGCATCTTGGGCACGACCTTGAGAAGTTGCTCATCAAGGCGCGCCAACTCGGGCTTGATACCTTCATCGAAATCTCGCCAGCATCGGAAGAGTTGCTCGTTCGCATCAATCCAGAGTACTCGGGTAAGGAGTTCGAGTACTTCAATGTCGCCTTTGGCTACTTCAGCGAATCAGCGCTCCCGCACCTTCAAGCGCTTTGCGCTCAACTGCGCGAGGTCGTGCACCCGCTCTGCCTTCATGCGGCCGATCTTCCGGGCCCTCCACTGCTGCCGGGTGTGCACGGTGCGGCCTAACGAATAAGGTTAGATCGTGCGCAGCCACGATCTGAACCGTTTGTTGGACGAGCCCGGTCCTGAGGGTGATCGAGCCTCACAGAAAATAGCTTTTTGGAAACCGCCCCGGTTGAGCCTGACCCGAAGGCCCTGCGTTTGATCGC
>JAYUHJ010000471.1:0-3140 GCA_043767065.1 Hyphomicrobiales bacterium
TTCCCAAGATCGTCCCGCTCGGCGACGTGGACGAGGACGAATTCGCCTTCGAGGACGCCGCGAGCGAAGGACGCCTGCTGCCGCCGATCGAACCGGCCCAGCGGCGGCTCGCGCTCGCCAAGCTCGTGCTGAAATACGCAAAAGTGAGCGAACGCATCGCGACGACGCCGTCGGCGGCGATCGCGCTTGCCGACCAGTTGGCCCGCCTGTTCGACGACTTTACGATCGCCAAGCTCAAGCCCGAGAATCTCACCGGGATCGTTCCCCCCGAACTCGACAAGCATTGGGAAGTTTCGCTCGAGTTTCTGAAGTTCGCGCGCAAGGCCTGGCACGATCACCTGCTCGAACAAAAGCTGCTGGACGGCGCCGCGCGGCGCGACGAGCTGCTTCGGCGTGAAGCGTATCGACTCAAAGGGAACATCGAGGGCCCGTTCATCGCCGCCGGCTCCACTGGCACAATTCCCGCGGTCGCCGAATTGCTCGCCGCGATCGCACGGCGGTCGGACGGCGCGGTGGTGCTGCCGGGGCTCGATCAGAAACTCGACGATGAATCCTACGCGCTGATCGAGGGCGGCAAGATCGGAGAGGTGGAGATCGAGAGCTCGTCAGGTCATCCGCAGTTCGGCCTGAAGCGGCTGCTGGAACGGATTGGCATTGCGCGTGCCGACGTGAAACGGATCGAAGCCCGCGAGAGCACTGCCCGCGAGCGGTTTCTCTCCCACGCCTTCCGGCCGGCGGCGACCACGGAACGCTGGCGGACGGGCAAGGACACGCCTCGTGAAGTGGAAATTATCGAGACTTTCAAGCGGGTTACGGTCATCGAGGCGGCCGATCCGCGCGCGGAGGCGCTCGCCATCGCGCTCACGCTTCGTGAAACGGTCGAGCTTCCGGGCAAGCGCGCGGCGCTGGTGACGCCCGATCGTACGTTGGCGCGCCGGGTCGCCGCCGAGCTCGCGCGCTGGCAGATCGAGGTCGAGGATTCGGCGGGTGTTTCGCTCGGCGACACCGAAGCCGGATTGCTCGCCCGCCTGGTGGCCGCGGCGGCGGCCGAGCGGCTGGCGCCGGTGCCCCTGATCGCGCTCCTGCGCCATGCGCTGGCTGACCCCGGGGCAACGAGCGACGCTATCGATCTGCTCGAGATCGCGGTGCTGCGCGGCCCGCGACCGGCGTCCGGTGCGGGTCTGGTGCGCGCGGTCGAGGATGCGCGCGGGCGCGATTTTCATCCGCGCGATCCGCGCAGTGGCTTGCGCGCCGAGGATTGGGACAGCGCGCTCAAGCTTGCGCAAAAAATCGTCGGAAAATTGCAGCCGCTGCTCGATCTCGCGGAAGCTCGCTCGCACTCGATCGAAAAGCTGGTCGCGGCACACCGCGCGGTGCTCACTGCAATCGGCCTCGATCTGGCTCGAACAAGCCGCGAAGACGCGCGCAAGCTCGACGAAGCCTTCGCGAGTCTGGCGCAGGCCGCGGCGGCACCCGAGCTTTCGCTGGCCGACTATTCCGAAGCGCTGCCTGCGCTGTTGTCCGATCAGAAGTTTCGCCCGCCGGTCGATCCTGCCTCGCGCATCTGCATCCTGGGTGCGCTGGAAGCCCGCCTGCTCGATTTCGACCGCATGGTGATCGGCGGCGTCAACGAGGGTGTTTGGCCGCCGGAGGCGCAAAACGATTCATGGCTGAACCGTCCGATGAGAAAGCGCCTCGGGCTCGATCTACCGGAACGACGCGTGGGTTTGAGTGCACATGATTTCGTGCAAGCCGCATGCGCGGGCGAAATCATCTTCACACGCGCGCGCAAGCAGAACGGGGTCGAGACCGTGGCCTCGCGCTTTCTGCAACGAATCAAGGCAATCGCGCCGGAGGATGCATGGAGCGCGGCGCTTGAGCGCGGCGAGCACTACCTCGCGCTTGCGCGCGTGCTGGAAACGCCGGCGCAACGGGGCCGCATCAAGCGGCCGGAACCGCGCCCGCCGGTGGCGCTGCGGCCGGCGCGACTGAGCGTCACCGAGATCGAGGCGCTGATCCGCGATCCCTACACGATCTATGCGCGCCACGTGCTGAAGCTCTTGGCGCTCGAGCCGCTCGACGCGGCACCCGACGCAGCCGCACGCGGCACGCTGCTGCACGATGCAATCGGCGATTTCACCGGGAAATTTCCGGAGGAACTCCCCTCCGATGCATTCGATCGGCTGCTTGCATTCGGCAAGCAAGCCTTTGCGAAATATGAGGATTTTCCAGAAGTGGTCGCCGTCTGGTGGCCGCGCTTCGAGCGTGTGGCGCGCTGGTTCATCAGCCAGGAGCCGGAGCGAAGAAAGAATGTCGCCCACATTCTTGCCGAAACCAACGGCCGCATCACATTTGCTGTGAGTGGACGCGACTTCACGCTCTCGGCGCGGGCCGACCGCATCGATCTGCGCAAGGACGGCGCGGTCGTGATCCTCGACTACAAGACCGGCACGCCGCCGAGCGCAAAGGAGGCCATTGTCGGGCTGGCGCCGCAATTGCCGCTCGAGGCCGCGATCGTGCGCGGCGGCGGGTTCAAGGAAATCCCGGCGAACAATCACGTCGCCGACATCCAGATCATGAGGCTCTCGGGCGGCGAGCCGCCGGGCGAGACCAGCTCGTTCCATCCCGACCAAGTGGGCGGCCCGACCAAAAAGCTGTTCGACGAATTGAAGCTTGCCGACCTCGACGCGCTAGCCGATTTCAGCCTCGCGAAGCTGAAAGCGCGGCTGACGCAATTCGCCGATGCCAAGACGCCGTATCTTCCGGTGCCGCGGCCGAAATGGAAGCTGCGCTTCGGCGAGTACGATCACCTGGCGCGCATCAAGGAATGGTCCGAAAGCGGCGGAGGCGAGGACACATGAGCGCGCTTCCGGAAAAAACCCGGCAGGCGCAAGAAAACGCCTCCGATCCCGCAGTCTCGGCCTGGGTTTCTGCCAATGCGGGTTCGGGCAAGACCACGGTGCTGGTGCGCCGCGCGATCCGCTTGATGATGGCGGGCACGCCGCCGGCGCGCATCCTGTGCCTCACCTACACGAAGGCGGCCGCCGCGCACATGGCCAACGAAGTGCTGCGCGTACTTTCACTCTGGGTGCGGCTCGACGACGCCGCGCTCGATGCGAAGCTCGCCGAGGTCGATCCGG
>JAYUHJ010000472.1:0-17321 GCA_043767065.1 Hyphomicrobiales bacterium
ATCGACTAAACTCAGCCGGCGCGCAGCGCTCGCCGGGATCGGCGCTTCGGCGCTCGCGCTTACAGCAGGCCGCTCTTTGGCGCAGACATTCGGCATCGCCACCATGCAGCCCGGCACGCTCAACCACACGACGGGCTCGGCGATCGCCAAGGTACTGAAGGAAAAGGCCGGATTGAACGTTCTCGTTCAACCCACCGCCGGCGAAGCGGTGCTGATCCCGCTGGTCGGCCGCGGCGAGGCCGAGCTCGGGATCGCCAATATCCTGGAAGTGGTCAATGCAGTCACGGGCGCGGGCACGACCGGCAAGCAGCCGGATCTTCGCCTGATCGGGACCATCCACGGCCTGCGCGTCGCATTTTGGGTGCGCAAGGATGCGCCGATGAAGACGATCGCCGATCTGAAGGGCAAGCGGGTGCCGATGGGCTTCTCCGCCATGCGGACGATCGACGACCTCGTGCGTGCGGTGCTCGCGGCCGGCGGCTTGACGGAAAAGGACGTGATACCGGTCATGGTGCCCAACGTGATCCGCGACGCCGACGATTTCGCCTCCGGCGCGTCGGATGTTCTCTTCTTCGCTTTCGGTGCGCCGAAGGTGCGCGAAGTGGACGCCACCGTGGGCGGCATCCGCGTGCTCGAGATTCCGGAGGCCGGAATGGCCGCGGCGAAGAAGATCTTCCCGCATGGCTATCTCTCGCCGGCGAGTCCGAGCCCGTTCTTCATCGGCCTCGAAAAGCCGATGGGCGTCTACACCTACGACAACATGCTGTTCACCAACGCCAAGGTGTCCGACGACATCGTCTACAAGATCATCGAGACGATGGAGAGCAACAAGGCCGGGCTGGTCGAGATCCAGCCGGCGTTGCGCGAGTTCACCGCAGCGGGGCTCTACAAGAAGTACGACATCCCCTATCACCCCGGCGCCTTGAAGTACTTCAAGGAAAAGGGCTTCGAGCCTAAGGCGACGACGTGAGCCAAGGCGACCGTGCTTCGGACGCGACGGCTCGAGGGCCGGCCGCGTCCGAGGAACGAATCATTCCCGGCGCGGCGGAGTTCACCTCCACCGCGACGAAAGCGACACGGTTTTTCACCACGATCTTCCAGGCGTTGCTCGTCGCCGCGGTCGCGCTCTGGGTCCTCGATATCCCACGGCAAGTCTTCAATCTTGCGTTCTATACCGAGCAGTTGCTGGCCGTTTGCCTCGGCCTGACGCTGGCGCTCGCCTATGTCTCGGAGACGCCGAAGAAGCCCTCGGCGATCGACTGGAGCGGCGTCGTCGCGGGGCTCGTCATCCTGGCGTATATCGCACTCCGCCACCGGTCACTGAGCGACATTTCACCATTTCTGATCGCCGGATTGGGCCTGAGCCTGGTCTGGACTTTCCTAGCGAGTCGCACAGCATTCGCGCGCTGGTTCGATTGGCTCGGCGCAGCGGTCTCGCTCGCCATCTGCGCCTATATCGCGCTGCGCTACGAGGCGCTGACCTACGAGGTCGCGTTGCTGCCGATCGAGGGCATCATCGGCAGCGCCATCATGATCTTCCTCGTGCTCGACGCGAGCCGCCGCACCTCGGGTTGGGGATTCGTCGGCATCATCCTGGCGATGGCGGTCTATATCTACATCAGCCCCCACTTTCCGGGCGATTTCCAGACGCGCGCCGTCTCGCCTGAACGGCTGGTGGTCTATCTCGGCCTCGACATCAACGGCATCATCGGATCGATCCTTTCGATCGCAGTGCTCGTAGTGATCCCGTTCACGATTCTCGGGCAAGTGCTCGCGCGCACCGGCGGCGCCGACTTTTTCTCAGATCTTTCGATGTCGGCGATGGGTCATTTTCGCGGCGGCGCCGCCAAGATCGCGGTCGTCGGCTCGGCCCTGTTCGGGATGATCTCGGGCAGCGCCGTCTCCAACGTGCTCGCGGTCGGCACCGTCACCATTCCGACCATGATCAGGTCTGGCTTCACGCCCTACCGCGCCGCGGCGATCGAGTCCGTCGGCTCCACCGGCGGTCAGCTCATGCCGCCGGTCATGGGCGCGTCGGCCTTTATCATGGCGGAGTTCCTGCAGGTTTCGTACGGCGCGGTTTGCCTCGCAGCCGCGATCCCGGCGATCCTCTATTACGCGTGCCTGTTCATCCACGTCGATCTGGAGTCGGCCAAGCACAAGATCGGCGCCGCACCGATCGAGGGTGCGCCGACACTCGGTGAGGTGTTCCGCTCGGGCTGGCACTTCCTGGTGCCGATCTTTTTCCTCGTCTATTCGCTCATGTATCCCGAAATCACGCGATTGACGCCTGAGAAGACGGCGATCGTCTCGACCGTCATCCTGATGGTTCTGGCGCTGATCTTCGGCTACCGCGGCAAGCGCACGTCCATTCCGCAGATGCTGATGGCCGTGATTCAGACCGGGCGCATCTCGCTCGACATCATCCTGATCGGCGCTGCCGCAGGCATCATGGTTGGAATCTTGAGCATCTCCGGCCTCGCCTTTGGGATGACGCTGCAGCTCGTCACGCTCTCGGGCGAGAACGTGTTCCTGCTTCTCCTGCTAATCGCCGTGCTCGCCTTCGTGCTCGGCATCGGCCTGCCAACGGTGAGCGTCTATATCCTAACCGCTACGCTTCTCGCGCCCGCTCTGATCAAGCTCGGTGTCACGCCGATGGCGGCGCACATGTTCGTCATGTACAACGGCATGCTTTCGATGATCACGCCGCCGGTGGCGTTCGCTGCTTATGCGGCTGCCAACATCGCTCGCACCGACGGTTGGACCACGGGATGGATCGCCTGCCTCGTCGGTTGGAGCACGTTTGTCCTGCCGTTCCTGTTCGTGCTGACGCCGAGTCTGTTGTTCGACGGCCCGTTGCACCTGGTCGGCTGGAACTTCGTCCGTATTCTATTCGGGCTGTTCGTCGGTACGGCGGGGATCGTCGGCTTTGCGCTGGCACCGATTTCGATCCCCGCGCGCATCCTCTACGGAGTGATTGCACTGCCGATCGTGCTGCCGCCGGAGTCTTTCACCGGCGGCCACTACATCAATTTCCTCGGGATCGCCGCCGGAATCGCGCTGCTTGTTGCGGACTACCTGCGCCGGCGCGGCCAGCCGAAGCTGGCCTAGAGCCGAGTCGCGTCAGTTCTGCTCGCGCCAGATGCCGAGCGCCTCTTGCGCAGGCCGGTCGGAGATCGAGAACAGGACGCTCTTGCTCTTCACCGCGTGCGCGTAGCGCTTCCACGAGGGAATGACGAAGACGTCGTTCGGACCCCATTCGAAGGTCTCGCCCTCGATCCTGGTCGATCCCTCGCCTTCGACGCAGACGAAGATGACGCCATCGGTCGCCCGATAATCCTTGCCCTTGAAGCCTTTGGGGAACATCGCGATGCTCGCCCCCATGGTCGGCGTCACCCAGCCGCCGGTCAGCGGATTGGCGTAGCGCACGCGCGCGCCGTGGTGCGGATCGATGTCGCCGGAGGCCTCCAGGCGATCGAGCACCGGCCGGATTTCCGTATAGGGGTAGTTGATGATCGGACTGCGCAGCATCGGCTTCACGCCGTCGGGCAGCACGCCGGAGCCGTAGCGGGCGAAGGAGTCGCCGTCCTCCTTCGTGTTCGACTGGCTCTCCAGATCGAGATGCTCCGAGAAAGCAGCGTCGAAGAAATTGACGGTCGGGACATCGAGCACGTCGAGCCAGATCATCGGCTGCTTGGAGGGATTGCCGTGATCGTGCGGCGCCCAGTTCGCGGTGATCACGAAATCGCCGCGGCGCATAATGGTCTTTTCGCCTTCCACCGCGGTGTAAGCGCCTTCGCCGTCGAGCACGAAACGGATCGCCGAGGCCGTATGCCGGTGCGCCGGCGCAACCTCGCCCGGAAGGATCAATTGCAGGCCGGCATAGAGCGACTGGGTGATGCGCGAGCGACCGGGCAAGGCGGGGTTCTCGAACACCAGCACGCGGCGTTCGGCTTCCTTGGCGGTGATGAGCTGGCCCGCCTCGATCACCATCTTTTTCACTTCGGCGAAGCGCCACAGCGCCGGCACGCAGGGCGTCTTGGGCTCCGGCGGCACCAAGCCTTTCAGTACTTCCCAGAGCGGCGCCAGGTTCTTCTTGCCGATACGGTCATAGTAGGCGGCGCGCTCTGGCGTGACCGTGCCAGCGACCGACTCGCTCGGCTGGGACATCAGCCCCGTCGGCGGACTTTCCATGACGCGCTCCTTATCAACTCAGGTTCAGTATAACCCAGGTCGTGCTCACAAGCCTACGATTCCCTGACGCTGCCTTGCCGCAGCCCACCGCTTCTCGAGCTCAGGCAGCTCGCTCGCCTTGATCTTCTGCGCGCCGAGCTTTGGGCCCTGGGGCGTCATCGCCGTGGTCGATACAACCAGCTCGTCCTCGGCAATGAAGCCGAGATCGATATCGTCATCCGGTACGATGACGATCGCGTGGCGGCCGATCCAGACGCTGACTTGCACCTGCGCCTTGGCAGCGATGCCGGACCATTGCTTCAGCTCCTGATAATAGGGCGAGCGCCGCCAGGCGCCCGGAAAGCTCGGATCCACGTGCGCGGCGATGCGCTGGCCGTCGCCCTCGAGAGACAACACCATCTTCGATTTTTCCGGCTTCCAATGTGGGCCGATGTCCTTGCGATAGGTCCACATGCAGAAGAATTCACGGCAAACCGGCGGGCGCGTTTCGTGAATGCGGCAGCCCTTGCCCGGATCGCAATGCTGGCACCACTGGCCGGCTGGGCTCTCCAGTTCGTCGATGCGCATGACCTTGCAGCAGAGCGTGCAAGTGCCGCATTGGCGGCCCGGCAGGATCGCCGCCGCCCGCTCGGCTTCGGTCAGCAACCTGCCTTTCATCGACGTGCTCACGTGTTCACCGATCCGCCGTCAACGGCAATCGTTTGGCCGGTGATGAAGTCGCTTTCCGCCGAGGCGAGAAAGACGAGCGCGCCGAGCAGATCCTTCGGGAAGGCGTCGCGCTTGATGGCGCGGCTCTGCACCACTGCTTTGATCGTAGCCTCGTCGTGGGTTTTGCTCTCGATCACGCTATCACTCATGATGAAACCCGGCGAGAGCGTGTTCACGCAGATGCCGTCGGCGCCCAGCTCGCGCGACAATGATCGCGTCATGGCGACGATCGCGCCCTTCGAACTGACGTAGTGCAGGAAATTCGCCATGCCCTTGTGGGCGGTGCCGGAGCCGATATTGACGATCTTGCCGTAGCGCTTGGCGCGCATGTGCGGGACCACGTGCTTGGCCATCAGGAACGGCCCGCGCACATTGACCGCCATCACCTTGCCCCACAGCGCGACTTCAATCTCGGTGAGCGGCACCTGCGCGAGATTGGCGAAGACCGCGGCGTTGTTCACCAAGACGTCGATCTTGCCGAAAAGCGCGAGCGTGCGCTCGACCAGCGCCCTCACCTCGTCCTCCTTGCTCACGTCGAAGGCGAAGCTCTCGGCCGATCCTTGGCCGTGTCGGGCGGCGATCTCGCGGGCGAGCGGCGCGCCATCGGCGATATCGGCGATCATCACCTGCGCGCCTTCGGCCGCGAGCGCTTCGGCGTAGTGACGGCCGATGCCCTTGGCGCCACCGGTGACGATCGCGGCGCGGCCTGAAAGTCTGCTCATGGATCGAGGCCCAAGATTGCCGCCCAGGGCGGACGGAGGCCGCATGCTAGTTCAAAGGGCAGAGGCACGCTAAACCGCCAATTCACGCGCGATCCAGTGCCTCCTTCCTCGGTTGTAGTGGCGAAAATCTGGGCAGAGCCGCTCTTGGCGGGTTAACCAAGTTACTGGAATCCTAAGCAAACTGGTTAATTTTGAGTTAAGCTTCACTCAATCGGAGGGTGTAGCTCTCCGAATTCGTGGTCATCCGGCGTAGCGGCGGGTCGGCCTGCGAGCGTCGAGTCGAGTAGAGGCAGCGACCGAAGCATGAAACCCCTGAAAAAATCCGATGCGGCTTTTTCCGTATGGAATGAGCCGTCCAATCCGAAGGTCGCGCGCAACGGAGTCGCGTTCCCGCTCCATCTGCAGGTCGCGGCTGAGCACTATACCGAGCTCGAAGTCGAGCTCGATCCCGACACCAAGACGTTCTGGTGCTTCCAGCAGCCGCGCGGCGCGCCGAGCTACACCCCTAATCTTTTGCGCGATCTTTCCAAGATGCAGCGCTCGATCAAGTCGCTGTATGCGCAATTTTCCCAGCACGAGGATCGTCCGATCCGCTATTTCGTCGTGGCGTCGCGCCCAACGCAGATCTTCAACCTGGGCGGCGACCTGAGGCTGCTCAGTGGCCTGATCCGCACCCAGAACCGCTTCGGGCTCGAGCGCTACGCGCGCGCGTGCATCGACGTGCTCTACAACAACGCGATCAGCTATGGATTGCCGATCGTCACGGTCGCACTGGTGCAGGGCGACGCACTGGGCGGCGGCTTCGAATCCGCGCTCTCGTGCAACGTCATCGTGGCGGAGAAGAGCGCGAAGTTCGGCCTGCCGGAAATTCTGTTCAATCTCTTTCCGGGGATGGGTGCCTATAGTCTGCTTGCACGGCGGCTCGACACGGTGCGCGCCGAGAAGATGATTCTCAGCGGGCGTATCTACGGCGCAGAAGAGCTACACGAGATGGGTCTCGTCGACATCCTGGCCGAGGACGGCCACGGCGAGGAAGCGGTGCGCGATTTCCTCTCGCGGCAAGGCCGCCGGCACGGTGCACGCCGCGCGATCTATCAGGTGCGGCAGCGAGTGCTCCCACTTTCCTACTCCGAACTTTCCGATGTCACCAAGATATGGATCGACACCGCGCTCGCTCTCGGAGAGGCCGATCTGCGCAAGATGGAACGCCTGATCGCGGCCCAGAGCCGGCGTCACGGCAACGGTGAGAGCGACCCGTCCGAGGATAAGATCGCATCATCCCCGCCCGCCTTCTGGAACCGCTCGCGGATCGCTGCCGCGAGCTGATCACCGTCAGCGGCCGGACTTCGCCTCACCGGCAGCGACCACATGCTCAAGCAATTCAGCGCGCACGCGCGCCAGTTCGGCGTCGAGCCTGCGTACGTGATCCTTGCCCTGGACTTCGAGTTCGCGCGTGCCGATCTGACGCCAGGACAGGCACATCTTGTACATTCGGCGCGCGCCGATATTGGCGGCACTGCTGCGTAGTGCGTGGATCTGATCGCGAAACGCCTGCAGGTCCTTGTTGGTCACCGCCACGGTCAACTCGCGCAGCACGAGCTCCGCATCGTTGTTGAACTCGGAGACGAGCTCGGCGACGAACTTTTTTCCACCCAGCGATTCGAGATCCTCAAGCGCGCGTACGTCTACGCTCGCCGGACCGGACGAGCGAAACTTGGGATGCGAGGTGATTTTCTTGACCGTCTCGGTCTCGCTGACGGCGGCGGCGTTGCTCACGCCCGAGCTCCCGACCGTCGCATCGATGATGCCGAGCAAGCGCGTCGGCTCGATCGGCTTGGTGACGCACGAATCCATGCCCGCATCCTCGCAACGCTTGCGCATTTCCGGGCTCGCGTCGGCCGTCAATGCGATGATGGGCACACGCTTCTTGCCGAGCGCGGCGAAGCGGTAGAGCTTGGTCGCCTCGATTCCATTCATCACCGGCATATTGACGTCCATTAGGGCGACGTCGATCGCGCGCTCGTTCAGCGCATCGAGAGCGCGCTCGCCGTTGTCAACGAGATGAACTTCGTGACCGGCGCGTTCGAGAATCTTGGCGATCACCTTGCGGTTGGTGCGGTTGTCGTCGGCGACCAGTACGACAAGCCCGCGTCCAGGAGTGAACTTCGCTGCATCGGCGGCATTCGCGGCCTGCTCGCTATCGTCGCGCAGTCCGGCGATGCGAAGCGCCGAACACAGCGTCGCTTCGTCGTAGGCGTGGGGTAGCGCGGTAACGAAATCGTCACGCAGCGACCGCGGGGGGAAACCGTGTTCCCGCCTGCCCTGGATGAGCACCAGCGCGGGCGGATGCGCTCCGTTGTACGTGCGCAGGGTCGCTGCAAGCGACTCCACGCCGCCGGCGAAGAGGTTCTCGTCAACGAACAGAACGCTGCGGCGGATACCCGACGCCGAAGCCTGGGCAGCGAAATCGTATGCCTTGGCCGCGGTGACCGCGACCATCGCTTCGATGCCCAGGCGCGCCAGCCGTTCGCCGAGCGACCGGGTAACGTTGGGATCGGCGGAAAGAACGATTGCGCGCGCGCCGTCGGCGTTGATCCTTGTGCTCGGTATGAGCGCGTCGCGTTCCATCTCCAGCTTGAACCAGAAGGTGCTGCCCCTGCCGAGAATGCTCTCGACGCCGATCTCGCCGCTCAACATCTCGACCAGCTCTTTGGCGATGGCGAGCCCAAGCCCGGTCCCGCCATAACGTTCGGCAATCGTGTCGTCGGCCTGGGTGAAGCTTTCGAAAATACGGCCAAGCGCCTCGGGTGGGATGCCGATGCCGGTATCGGTCACCTCGCAGCGAAGCCGCACGCGTAGACCATCGATTTTCTCTCCGTCGACGGCGATTACGACGCTGCCTTGCTCGGTGAATTTGATCGCGTTACTACCGAGGTTGGTGAGGATCTCTTGCAAATGGTGCTGATCGCCGCGCACGAGCTGCGGCGTGCGCGCCGTGATGTGGATCGACAGCCGGACGTTCTTCTCCCGCGCCGGCACGGCCAGGATCGCCTTCACTTCGTCGAGCGCCGAGTAGAGATCGAAATCGGCGGTCTGGATGGTCATCTTTCCGGCTTGGATACGCGAGAAGTCGAGCAGCTTGTCGATCAGCGAAAGCAGCGATTTGGCCGAGGCTTTGATCGTCCTCGTCATGTCCCGCTGCTCGTGATCGAGCGCGGTCTCGTGCAGAAGGTGGCCCATGCCGATGATGGCGTTGAGCGGCGTGCGCAGCTCATGGCTGACGCTGGCGAGAAACACGCTCTTGGCCTTGCTCGCCTCCTCTGCCTGTTGCTTGGCGTGCGACAGCGTTCGGATGAGGGTCGCGGCATAAAGCGGGAGGATGACCAGCCCACCAAGCAGCCCATAGGCGAGATGCGGATGCTCGCCCCAGTATCCAGTGGTCGCGATGACGATGCTAAAGCCGGTCACGCCGGTGACCGTCGCCGCTATCAGGTAGGCAAGGCCGAAACGAAATCCATTGCCGAAAATCACCCAGAGATAGATCGGATAGAGCACGGCGGTGACCTCGCCACCGGCATGGATGCCCCAAGAAAGCATGCCGAGGTCGGTCACCATCGCAATGAGACGGCGCGGCGGGCTGGAACCGGGATCGTAGAGAATGTGAGCGAAGAACCCGAAGGAGAAGCAGCTATAGACGCTGATCACGAGAAGCGGCAGATGCGCACTCTCGTTCCAAAGCGAGGAAATCAGGAGATAGACGAAGATCAACAGGCTGATCACCAGCCGGTTGATCACCATCTCGTGCTCCCGGTCGGGGCGGTCGCGGAAGCGCTGACGCAGCGTCTGCAAGAGCGACCGACGTTCAGGCCGCTGGATCTGAGCGGAACTCATCGATCCGGATTGCTGTGCCACCGGCTTAGCCCGTGCGCGCAAGCGCGGCTGCGGCCGGCGCATTGCGGCGGAACAGCATCATGAAATCCTTGGCCGGGAGCGGGCGGCTGAAGAAGTAGCCTTGCACCTCGTCGCAGCCTTCCTTGCGCAGGATCTCGAGCTGTTCGGCATCCTCGACGCCTTCGGCGATGACATCGAGGTTGAGGCTGTGGCCCAGGCTCACGATCGCGCGCACGATCGCCGCGTCGTTCAGGTCGTTGGCGAGATTGCGGATGAAGCCCTGGTCGATCTTGAGGCGATTGACCGGGAAGTTCTTCACGTAGGCGAGTGAGGAATAGCCGGTGCCGAAATCGTCGATCGAGAACGTGACGCCCATCTCCTGGAGCTGCCGCAGGTTGTTCGACGTATTCTTGTTGTTCTGTATGACGATGCTCTCGGTGAGCTCGAGCTCCAGGCGCGACGGATCAAGGCCGGTCTGCTCCAGGATCTCGATCACGTGCCTGGCGACGTCCTGCTTGGCGAACTGCACCGGCGAAAGATTGACGGCCATGCGCAGCGGTGGCAGGCCGGCGCGGTCGAAGGCCAAGGACTGCGTGCAAGCCTCGTGCAGAACCCATTCGTTGATAGGAACGATGAGGCCGATCTCCTCGGCGAGCGGCAGGAATTCGGACGGCTCGACAAGGTCGGTGCCCGAACGCCGCCAGCGCAAGAGCGCCTCGGAGCCGACGATCTCGCCGGTGCGGATATCGACCTGCGGCTGATAGACCAATTCGAATTCCTTGCGTGCCAACGCCTGGCGCAGTTCCGCCTCGAGTACGACCGCCGCGCGGGAGATCGAGTTCATGTCGGCGGAGAACATCCGATAGTCATTCCCGCCCTCGACCTTGGCGCGGTGCATAGCGAGACCCGCGTTTTTCAGGAGTTCGTCGGCGTCGTTGCCGTCGGACGGATGGATCGCGATGCCGATGCTGGCTCCGGTGCTGAGCGCATGCCCATGCAGCGTGAGAGGCTCACCGAGGACTTCGAGGATCCAACCGGCGAGCTCGACGACGTCCTCTAAGCGCTTCACGTCGGTTTGCAGGATCGCAAATTCGTCGCCGTCCAGGCGAGCGACCATCTCGGTGTCGCCGACGGTCGAAGTGATGCGCCCGGCAACGGCTTTCAGCAGTTGGTCGCCGAGCTCGTGGCCGAACACGTCGTTCACGCCCTTGAAGCGGTCGAGATCGACAACGTGCAACGCGAAGATGCGATCGCCGCGGCGTGTGCGCGCGATCTGGCGGCGGAGCCGGTCGCGCAGGAACGTACGATTGGGCAGGTCGGTCAGCGTGTCGTGGTGGGCCAAATGCAAGAGGTGGCTCTCGGCCCGTTTGCGGTCGGTGATGTCGAGCGAGGTCGTGAGCACGTTGGTCACGCGACCGGAACTCTCGCGCAGCGGCGATTTCGTGGTCAGCAACACGCGCTTCTCGCCGCCGCGGTCGAGGATCTCTTCCTCGAAGCTCGGAAGCGCCTTGCCGCTCTCTAACACCAGGCGGTCGAGCCCGCGGCTGCGGGCGGTGTGCTCCTTGCCGAAAATCTCGTCGCCGCTGCGGCCGATGGCGCTGGCCGGATCGACGCCGTAGAACGCGGCTTTGTGAGCGTTCACGAAAATGCAGTGGCCGTCATGATCGGCCGCGCTGATCATCGCCGGAACGGTATCGATGACCTGGACCAGGCGCTCGCGGCTGTCGCGTAGCAAGTCCTCGCGCGAACGTTCGCTCTGCTGCAGCTCGCGTTCCAGGCTATAGGCGCGGCTCTTGATGATCTGCTGCTGCTTGCTCATCTTGAGCAAGTTGCGCGCGCGGGTGAGAAACTCGTGATGATCGACCGGGCTCTGCAGAAAATCCGTGGCGCCGGCCTCCAGCGCGCGAATGCGGGAGCTACGCTCCTCGTAGACCGTGAGCACCACCACCGGGACATCGACACAGCCGGGAATCTCGCGGAAGTGGCGAACGAATTCCGCGCCGTCCAGGTGCGGCATTTTGAAATCGGAGAAGACGAGATCAGGCGTATTGCTCTCGAGCCAGGCGAGCGCCTCGACCGGGTCGCCGAACGTGCGCACGACGACGCCATCCTCGATCGAAGCGGCGAGCTTCGCGAAGATGTTCCGGTTCGTCACCCGGTCGTCGAGAATGACAATGAGCGACATTCTGCCCACGCTGCCCTGTTCGAACGCACGCGATCGGCTGCGGGATACGGTCTTTCTTGCGTGAAACCTCTTCCCCGCCGTGCCAAATCAATAGCTTTTGCAAATTAAGGGCGGCTCAAGCGGCCGGCGGACCGGGAATCATGGTTATAAATTTCTTTCACGCGGCGTCACGGCGCGAGAGCGCGCCGGTGCTGCGCAAACATGGTTAGCGAAGCGTTAACGGGGCGAAAGTCGCGGCGATCAGCGCAGCAGGAAGCGCATGGGCTGAGCGAACTCCATTCGCGCGCGGTTGAGCCCCGGCGGGAACGGCGGGAAGGGCGAAGCGCGCCGCACTATGGCGAGCGCCGCCTCGTCGAGGACGCTCGCGCCGCTGCCGCTCACGAGCAAGGCCGAGAGCACTTGGCCGTCGCGTCCAAGCGCGAAACGCACGACGGCGACGCCGGTAATGCCGCGGCTGCGCGCCGCCTCCGGATAGGTATGGAAACGCTGCAGGTGGGTTCGAACCTGCGCCTCATACGACGAGACCAGGGCCGCACCGCCGGTTTCGATATTGCCTCTATTTCCTGCGCGTCCGGGTGTGGCGGACGCTGCGGGCCGCGCGGGAGCCGCAGCCGCGCTCGGCGCTGCCGGTCTGGCCTCGATGCGCCGGATTTCCTTCGGCGCGGCCTTCTGCTCGACCGGCTTCGGCGTCTCGGCAGGAACGGGCGCGGGCTTTTCCTCGAGCTTCGGCGGCTCGGGCGCCTTGGCGTCGGGTAATGGCGCCACGCGTTCTTCGGCCGGCACTTCCGCCGCGAGCGGAGGCGGCGGCGCAGTGCTCTGAACCGGCTCGGTAACCGGTCGAGGTGCGGGCTCGGTTTTTTCCGGCTCGGCCACTGCGGCTGGATTGGGCGTTTGTGCTTCCGGCGTCGTGGTGTTGGTGGGCGCGGCGGCGGTCGGCAGCGCGCTATCGGCCACGACCTCGACCGGAATGATGACAAACGTGCCCTCGGCCGCCAGCGTCGCGGCGTTGCCGAGCGCACGCTCCAGATCGTTCTCGGTCCAGGATTGGGCCGCGGCAAAGGCGGCCGCGTGCAGCGCCAGCGAAAGCACGATTGCGAGAAGGAACGGACTGCGTTCCATCGCCGGCGCAACCGGCCGCTCGGGCGGTACCACCGAAAAGACGCCTGCGGCGCTGCGCACGGGGAACGCTACGACGACTGCTTCCGTCTCTTTCTGCAACGCCGATGTGCCGCGCTTGCTCGCCATCGTCTGACTATTCCGCGGTCCAGCCGCCATCGACCAAGAGCGACGTGCCGGTGACGAGCGCGGAGGCGTCAGAGGCGAGATAGACGATCGCGCCCATCAAGTCCTCGACCTGGCCGACGCGGCCAAGCTTGATCTTCTTCAGCACATCCTCGCGGAAGGCCTTGCTCTCCAAGATCGGCTTGGTGAGTGGCGTCTCGATATAGGTCGGCGAGATCGCATTGACGCGGATGCCCATGGGCCCGAGCTCGACGGCCATGGACTTTGTGAGCCCTTCGATGGCGTGCTTGGTCGAGGAATAGACCGTGCGCCCGGCAGCGCCGACGTGGCCGAGCTGGGACGACATATTGATGATCGAGCCCGGGCGCTTGGCCGTCACCAGCCCGCGCACCACGGCTTGCGCCACGAAATAGGCGGCGCGAAAATTGACGTTGAAGACCCGGTCGAAGTCCGCCTCCGACACATCCACGATCGGTGACGGCTTGGTTTGGCCGGCATTATTGACCAACACTTCGTAAGGCGGCCGCTTTTCGAGCGCGGCGCGCACGGCCATAACGTCGGTGACATCCAACGCAATCGCCTCGGCCTGCTGTCCTCGCGCACGGATGGCGGCGGCGCCTTCCTCAATCTCCTTGCTCGTGCGCGACACTAGCGTCACCGCGGCACCTGCCTCGGCAAGCGCCGCCGCGGCGGCAAGACCGATGCCGCGGCCGGCACCTGTGACCAACGCACGCTTGCCGTCGAGCCGGAACGAGGGAGTCTTCGGAAGGCCGGTCATTTCTTCTTCGCCGCCTCGCGCAGCGCCGTGATCGTAGTGCGGGTCGAAACCTGCTCGGGGTCGGTCTTGAGTTCGATCACGGCGGGCTTGCCGGATTTCATCGCCCGCTCGAAGGCCGGCGCGAATTCCTCCGTCCTGGTCACCGTCTCGCCATGGGCGCCGAGGGCGCGGCCGAGCGCAGCGAAGTCCGGATTCATGAGATCGGTGCCGGACACGCGCCCCGGATGATCGCGCTCCTGGTGCATGCGGATGGTGCCGTACATATTGTTGTTGAAGACGAGGATGATCGGCTTGCCGCCGTGTTGCGCGGCGGTGGCGACTTCCTGCCCCGACATCATGAATCCGCCATCGCCGACGCAGCCGATTACGAGCCGGTCTTTATACCTAAGCGAAGCGGCCACGGCCGCGGGCACCGAATAACCCATGGAACCGGAGATCGGCCCGAGCTCCCGGCCGGGCCGGGCATAGGTCAGAAAGCGGTGCACCCAGCCGGAGAAATTGCCGGCGTCGATGGTGACGATGAAATCCGCGGGCAGTTTCTTCTGCAGCTCCTTGAAGGCGCGGCCCATGTCGAGCGGCCATTTCGTCGGCGGCGGCTCGGTGGAGGCGAGATGGTCCTTGCGCGCGGCTTCGCGCCAGGCGCGCCATTTCCCGCCGTCGAGCGGCTTCATCTTCGCCGCCGCCTTAGCGAAGGCGTCGACGCTCGAGGGGATCGCAAGCACAGGTGTGAAAATGCGGCCGATCTCATCGGGGTCGGGATAGACGTGCACCAGACGCTGGCGCGGGTCGGGCGACTCCAGGAGCGTGTAGCCCATGGTCGCGATTTCACCGAGTCGCGCGCCGATCAGCACGAGAAGATCGGATTCCTTCACGCGCTTGGCCAGCGCCGGCGCGATCGAGGTGCTTAAGTCGCCGACGAAGCAGTCCGAGCGATTATCGAACACATCCTGGCGGCGAAACGAGCACGCCGCGGGCAGGCCGTTCGCCTCGGCGAACGCCACGATCTCGCTGCAGGCCTCGTCGCTCCAGCCGAAGCCACCCACGACCAAGAGCGGCTGCTCGGCGTGCGAGAGAATTTCCCGCAATTGCGCAATATGTTCCGGGGTCGCCGCCGGCTGCGCGCGCACATAGGGCTTGGCGTCGGCGACTTCGGCGGTCTCGCTCAGCATGTCCTCGGGCAGCGACAGCACCACCGGACCGGGCCGTCCGGAAGTGGCCAGATGAAAGGCGCGGGCGACATATTCGGGAATGCGCGCGGTGTCCCCGATCTCGGCTACCCATTTGGCGACCGGCCCAAACATCTGCCGGTAATCGATCTCCTGGAACGCCTCGCGGTCCATCATGCCGCGGCCGACCTGGCCCACGAGCAGGATCATCGGCGTCGAGTCCTGGAACGCCGTGTGGACACCGACCGATGCGTGGCAGGCGCCGGGCCCGCGCGTGACCATTGCGATGCCGGGCTTGCCGGTGAGCTTGGCATAGGCTTCCGCCATATTGGCGGCGCCCGCCTCGTGGCGCGCGTTGATCAGCGTCAGTTGATTGCGTACGTCATAGAGCGCGTCGAGCACTTCGAGATAGCTCTCGCCCGGCACGCAGAACGCCATCTCGGCGCCGTGGATCAGCAATTGATCGACCAGGATGCGGCCGCCGACGCGCGGTCCCGATTGCTTCACGGATTGGGTGGATTGCACGCGGCGCTCTTGCAAGGTCATGGCCGCACCTTGCCACCGGCCCTGCGGTGCCGCAACGTAGGGTCACAACTCCACAGATGGACGGGCCATGTATACCGAACTCGGACTCTATATCGACGGCGCCTGGATGAAGGACGGCGGGCGCAAGCTCGAGCCGGTGCTAAATCCCGCCAATGAGAAAACGCTCGCGGAGCTGCCGCACGCCACGATCGCCGATCTCGAACAGGCGCTCGACGCGGCGATCAAGGGCTTCGCGGTCTGGCGCGCGATGTCGGCCTACGAGCGCTCGCGAATAATGGGCAAGGCCGCCGATCTCATGCGCGAGCGCAAGGAGAAGATCGCGCGCATCATGACCCAGGAGCAGGGCAAGATCATCGCCGAGTCGCGGGTGGAAGTGGACGCGGCCGCCGACCTGATCGAGTGGATGGGCGAGGAAGGCCGCCGCGCCTATGGCCGCATCATCCCGGGACGCGTGCGCGGCGTGCGCCAGCTCGTGCTGCAGGAGCCGGTCGGCGTATGCGCCGCTTTCACGCCGTGGAACTTTCCGGCGCTGACGCCGGCACGCAAGATCGCAGGCTCGCTCGGCGCCGGCTGCGCGCTGATTCTAAAGCCGTCCGAAGAAACGCCGGGAACCTGCGTCGAGATGGTGCGCTGCTTCGAGGAAGCGGGCTTGCCCAAGGGCGTGCTCAATCTGGTGTTCGGGGTGCCGGCCACGATCTCCGAGCATCTGATCCGCAAGGACGCGGTGCGGAAAATTTCCTTCACCGGCTCGGTGCCGGTCGGCAAGCACCTGGCCAAGCTCGCGGCTGAAGGCATGAAGCGCACGACCATGGAGCTCGGCGGCCATTCGCCGGTCGTGGTGTTCGACGACGTCGACCCGGAAAAGACCGCGGAGATCAACGCCGCTGGCAAGTACCGCAATGCCGGCCAGGTTTGCGTCTCACCGACCCGCTTCTACGTGCAGGAAAAAATCTACAAGCGCTATCTCGACCGCTTCATCGAATCCGCCAAGGCGATCAAGCTCGGCGACGGGCTCGAGGCCGACACCAAGATGGGCCCGCTCGCCAATGCGCGCCGCCTCGAGGCGATGGAAGGCCTGGTGCAGGATTGCAAACAGGCCGGCGCCAGGATCGAGACCGGCGGCAAGCGGCACGGCAACCAGGGCTATTTCTTCGAACCGACGGTGGTCACCGAGATCGCCGATAGCTCGAAGCTGATGACCCAGGAGCCCTTCGGCCCGATCGCGCCGGTGGTGCCGTTCAAGACTTTCGACGAGGTGGTGGCGCGCGCCAATTCACTGCCCTTCGGGCTTGCGGCTTATGCCTTTACCGGCTCGGCCAAGACCGCGATCGCGATCGGCGACGCGCTCGAATCCGGCATGGTCGGCATCAACGGCTTCGCCATCTCGACGCCGGAGACGCCGTTCGGCGGCATCAAGGAGAGCGGCTATGGCCACGAAGGCGGCGTCGAGGGCTTGGAAGCGTACCTGGTGAAGAAGTTCATCTCGCAGGCGTGAGCGGCCCGTCATTCCGGCATCGCGCGCAGCGCGAGGGCCGGAATCCATATCCGCTGTCCGTGGTTATGGATTCCGGGCTCGCGGGCTTCGCCCGCGCCCCGGAATGACAGACTAAAAAGCAAAGAGGCCGCCCGAAGGCGGCCTCTTGTCTTTGGTACGTCAGACGACAATCACATGCCGCTGCCGATTTCGCCAGAGATGACCGGGCCGAACAGCTCGAAGGACTCGCCTTTGAACAGCGCCAGTTGCATCTGCTCGATCGGGAAGAAGTCCGACGGGCTGGTATTGATCTTGATGCCCGGCAGCAGCAGCCCGAGTTCGAAGTTCTTCAGGTTCGCGGCTTGCTTCATCACGTTCGCACGCGTGAGCTCGTTGCCGCTCTGCTTGAGCACCT
>JAYUHJ010000473.1:0-7377 GCA_043767065.1 Hyphomicrobiales bacterium
GATGCGCTCGCCCTTCTTGAGGTGGGCCGTGAGCATATCCACGAGATCGTTCAGCATGGTTTCCGCTTGCTTCTTCGGAATCTTGTACTTTTCCGCGAGATCGGCGGCGAGGTGCTTCAAGGTGACGGTGACGACTTTCGGCGAGGTAGCTGCCATGGGCGTTCCCCTTCGGAAGAACTTGGCTAAGGCACGTCAAAACGGGCACATACATGATTCGAGGCCCGTCCAGTCAGCATTTCTAGGGTTTTCTTGGCTTTTCCAAGCTGTTTTCGGGGCTGGACCCCGTCCCGGGGTCCAAAAGACGGGCCTTTCCGGGCTTATGGCTGGCGCCGCGTTAGCAAATTGGCCATGATTTCTTGCATCCAATGCCTCCCGAGGGACGGCATCCATCAAAGGACAGTTCCATGACAGACACTCGATCCTGGTTCGTCGCGCTCGTAGCGCTCGCGCTCTCGGCCGGTGTCGCATCCGCCGCCTCTGGACGGGCGATCACGGACGTCAACATCCGCCAAGGCCCCGGCACAAATTTTCCAGTCGTCACGCTGATCCGCGCCGGCAGCAATCTCGACGTTGGCAGGTGCCGCGCCTTTTGGTGCCCGGTGCGTTTCGGTCCGTACGCGGGTTTTGTGAAAGCAAACTATCTCGATTTCGGCGTTCCGAGAGGGCCGCGCTACTACAGGTCGGCTCCATCGCCCTTTCTCTATGGACCGCCACCTCCCCGCTATTGGGGACCGCGACCCTATTATTACGGATACGGATACGGATGGCGCCGGCCCTATTGGGGCTGGTGAAATCGTTCGCCAAAACGCTCGCTCCCGAGACGGAGCGGCGCGTTGCTTGACTTGGAAACAGGCGGCCCCTAAGTCCGCTGCATTCCCGGGGGCGTAGCTCAGTTGGTTAGAGCGCTGCCCTGTCACGGCAGAGGTCGCGGGTTCGAGTCCCGTCGCTCCCGCCAGTTTTCGCGGCTTTGTCGCGATTGCCGGTAATCCCGGGGATGCTGTTGCTCCTCTCAGCCATATGCGCCGGTTTGCCGATGCCTCCGCGGCGAGGCATCATCGCCGGCAACGCGGGAGGATAGCGATGCACAAGATCACTGTTCCGGTCCAGAACCGGAAGGGCCGCGAGAATCCGCACATCTACGATCGCCTGACCGGGCCCACCATCGCGCTCGTCGTGATCGACATGCAGAACGTGTTCATGCTGCCGACGATGCCGCTCGAGGTGCCGTTGGCGCGCGCGATTATTCCGAACGTCAATCGTCTCGCTGAGGCTCTGCGCAAGGCCGGCGGCACAGTGGCCTGGGTGCAGATGACCGCCGACGACCGTTTCGATGCCTGGAGTTCCTGGCACGAGCGCGCACCGGAGAGCCGGGCCGAGATCACCGAGCTTCTGCGCCGCGGCGCCGAAGGTCACGCGTTGCACACGGACCTCCAAGCGCGCCCGGGCGATCTGAAGGTCGAGAAGACGCGCTACAGCGCGTTCATCCAGGACTCCTCGGACCTCGACCGCATCCTGCGCGGCCGCGGCGTCGATACGATCATTGTCACCGGGACACTCACCAATGTCTGCTGCGAGTCCACCGCGCGCGACGCGATGATGCTCAACTACAAGACCATCCTCGTGTCCGACGCCAACGCGACGCTCAGCGACGAGGCGCACAACGCAGCGCTGGCGAATGTGCTCAATTATTTCGGCGATGTGTTCTCGACCGACGAGCTGGTCGCGCGCCTCGCCGCGGGGCCGGGCATCGTGAAGCGGGCGGCGGCAGGCTAGGTTTCGTCTTCGGCGGAAGACGGGGAATGCAATGCGCGCCTATCACTTGAAAGAGTTTTCCGGGCCGGACGGCCTTGCGGCCGTCGATCTGCCCGATGTGGCGCCGGGGCCCGGCGAAGTGCAGGTGCACATCCATGCGGTGTCGCTGAACTTTCGCGATCTTGCGATGGTGCGCGGGGCTTACGGCGCCGGCGTGAAGGTGCCGCTCGTTCCGTGCTCGGACGCCGCCGGCACGGTGGCCGCGATCGGCCCGGGGGTATCGAAGTTCAAAGTCGGCGACCGGGTGACGCCGACCTTCTTCCAGAACTGGCTCTATGGCGACGTGCGCAAGCGCGACGCGACCTCGGCGCTCGGCGGTGGCGGCAAGGGCGTGTTGGCTGAGCATATCGTGCTGCACGAGAGCGGCGTCCTGCCGATCCCCGATCATCTCTCGTTCGAGGAGGCCGCCTGCCTGCCGTGCGCCGGGCTCACGGCCTGGCATGCGCTGTTCGAGCAGGGGCCGCCGCTGCGGGCCGGCGAGACGGTGCTGATCCAGGGCAGCGGTGGCGTGTCTATCTTTGCGCTGCAGTTCGCCAAGCTCGTGGGCGCGCGGGTATTTGCGACCTCCTCGAGCGACGAGAAGCGCAAGCGGCTGGAGAGCCTCGGCGTGGAAGCCTCGGTCAACTACAAGACCACGCCCGAGTGGGACAAAGCGATCGCGGAGCTCACCGGCGGCGGCGTAGATCGCGTGGTCGAAGTTGGCGGCGCCGGCACGCTGGCGCGCTCGATCAATGCGATCCGCATCGGCGGGCGCATTTATGTGATCGGCGTACTGGCTGGTCCGGCCGAGATGAATCCGCAGACGATCCTGCGCAAGTCCGCCAACATCCACGGCATTTTCGTCGGCTCGCGCGAAATGTTCGAGCACATGAACGCAGAGATCACGCGGACCAAGCTCAAACCCGTGGTCGACCGGGTGTTCAAGTTCGATGAGGCCAAAGCCGCGTTCCAGCATCTGGCGGCCGGCGCGCATTTCGGGAAAATCTGCATTCGGATCGGTTAGGCGAGGCAGGCGCTTGGCGAATTGAAGCACGGCGAGCTGGCGCGCTTGGTCATTATGTTCGACGCCTAAGCGTCCGCGCCGCCGTCACTGCTCCGGCGGTTTCGAGCGCAGCTCCATCGCCTCGCGCAAAGCACGCTTCGTGCGTTCCGTTCCAGAGAAAGCGGGGTTCAGCTCCCCGAGGGGCGATGCCCGCGGCGCGCCACCTTCTGGCCGCCGCCGGTGAACCAGCGATAGCTGGGGCCGGTGTCGATATGGATATGGCCGGAGGCATAGGTGCCGATGCCGCCCGACCAGGTGTTCTTCAGATACGCGGTGACAGCCCCGTACTTGCCGCTGGGCGGCCGGAAATCTACGGCCTGGCAGTTCCGGTGATAGGAGGGCTTGTGGCTGCCGGCGATCACAGCGCCCGGCCGGTGCGTCGATACGACTTGAATCGAGCCGAAACGGCCGCGCACGTCGGCCAGCGCCTGCCTGAGGGAGCCGGGCAGGCACGAGGTCTCGGTCGAGGCCGTCTGGCGGGTGTAGCCACGGAGCGTGCGGTCTTGCAGGGCGGGATCGCCGAACAGCGCGAAGCCTTGTGTGCTGGCGCGCCGCGCTTGGCGTGTACGGCGCCCGTATTTGACGGAGCCGGAGTAAGCATTCGGCTGCTGCAGGTGCGGGTAGCGGCCGTCATTGATGGTTTCGCCGATGGCTGCCGGGGACGCGAGCAGAAGCGCCGTGGCCAAGCCCGCGGCTCCTGCTACCAGGCGCAAGCGATGGGGCTGAGGCCGCACGTGTCGAACTGCTTTCATTTCGTGATTACTCCAATGCTGTCAGAGAGTTGCCGCAGTGCAATCGAAAAGAGTCAGGGATTCGATGGAACGGGGGCTTTGTCGTGTTGATTTGCTTCGCAACGCCCGAAAAGCGCCGGAATCACAGGGACTTGGCAAGGCGAGATCGCGTTAATTGGTAAAGCGGCAGGGTTTCTCGAGATCGGGGAATTGCCGGTCCGGCTCGGCGGCGGCAGTCTGCGACGAATCGCGAAGGGTCAATTCTCTAAAAATTGCAATAACTTGTGCGTAATCGAGGCCGCGGAACCGGCGGTCTTGCTTGGCCCGGAAGCGTGGGTTAATCCGGTAACTGTCTTTCGAATTGTTCGCAAATGCGAGATCGGGAGGCACGCCTTGGGAAGCCGCCTAGGGCCTGCGCCCCCGCCGCGCGCGAGAGGCTGATGACCGCCCTGATCAACGATTACTTGCCGATCGTCGTCTTCATCGGGGTGGCGGCGGCGATCGGGCTTGCACTCATGGCGGCGCCGTTTCTGGTCGCATATCGCGCGTCCGATACCGAAAAGCTCTCCGCCTACGAATGCGGCTTCAACGCCTTCGACGACGCGCGCATGAAATTCGACGTGCGCTTCTACCTAGTCGCCATCCTGTTCATCATTTTCGATCTGGAAGTCGCGTTCCTGTTTCCCTGGGCGATCACGTTCGGCGAGCTCGGCGCGTTCGGCTTCTGGTCGATGATGGTGTTCCTTGCGGTGCTGACGATCGGGTTTATCTATGAGTGGAGGAAGGGAGCGTTGGAATGGGATTGATGGCTCCCGCCACGCCGAAGATCGTCGATCCGCGCTATGGTGGGATCGCGCCGACCGACCCGTATTTCGCCGGCCTGTCCGACCATCTCGCCGACAAAGGCTTCCTCGTCACCGCCACCGACGACCTCATCACCTGGGCACGCACCGGTTCGCTGATGTGGATGACGTTCGGGCTCGCCTGTTGCGCGGTGGAGATGATGCAGGCCTCGATGCCGCGCTACGATCTCGAGCGTTTCGGTTTTGCGCCGCGCGCATCGCCGCGCCAGTCGGACGTGATGATCGTGGCCGGCACGCTGTGCAACAAAATGGCGCCGGCCTTGCGCAAAGTCTACGACCAGATGCCGGAGCCGCGCTACGTGATCTCCATGGGATCGTGCGCCAACGGCGGCGGCTATTATCACTATTCCTACTCGGTGGTGCGCGGCTGCGATCGCATCGTGCCGGTCGATATCTACGTGCCCGGCTGCCCGCCTTCCGCGGAGGCGCTGGTCTACGGCGTGCTGCTTCTGCAGAAGAAGATCCGCCGCACCGGTACAATCGAACGCTAGGGCGACCGCCATGGAAGAAATCCTGCGCGAGCTCGGCGAGCACGTCACGCAGTCGCTTCCGGGCGCGGTGACGGGCTATGCGCTGGCGCACGGCGATCTCACGCTTCAGGCCGAGGCCGGCGAGATCGTCAAGGTTACGCAGTTTTTGCGCGACGATCCCAAGTGCCAATTCTTCAGCTTCGTTGACCTCTGCGGTGTGGACTGGCCGGCGCGCGCCAAGCGCTTCGACGTCGTCGTGCACCTGCTGTCGCCCAAGCGGAATCTTCGCGTGCGGATCAAGGTCGAAACCGACGAAGACACGCCGGTGCCGTCGATCACCGGCGTGTTTCCCGGCGCCAACTGGTTCGAGCGGGAGACCTACGATCTCTACGGAATTCTGTTCACCGGCCACCCGGACCTGCGGCGGCTATTGACCGACTACGGCTTCGACGGCCATCCGCTGCGTAAGGATTTTCCGCTCACCGGCTTCGTCGAGGTGCGCTGGGACGACTCGCTGAAGCGCGTGGTCTACGAGCCGGTGCGGCTGGCGCAGGAGTTCAGGAACTTCGACTTCCTCTCGCCCTGGGAGGGCACCGACTACGTGCTGCCGGGCGATGAAAAAGCGGAGAAGCCGCAATGACGAATGAAGCCGGGGCGCTACGCAATTTTCAGATCAATTTCGGACCGCAGCATCCAGCGGCGCACGGCGTACTGCGCCTGATCCTCGAGCTCGACGGCGAGATCGTGGAGCGCGTGGACCCGCACATCGGGCTGCTGCACCGGGGCACCGAGAAGCTGATCGAGCACAAGACGTACCTCCAGGCGATCCCGTATTTCGACCGGCTCGATTACGTCGCGCCGATGAACCAGGAGCACGCGTTTTGCCTCGCGATCGAGAAGCTCTTGGGCATCGAAGTGCCGCGGCGCGGGCAGCTCATCCGCGTGCTGTATTGCGAGATCGGCCGCATCCTCAATCACCTGCTGAACGTCACGACGCAGGCGCTCGACGTGGGCGCGTTGACGCCGCCGCTGTGGGGCTTCGAGGAGCGCGAGAAGCTGATGGTGTTCTATGAGCGCGCGTCGGGTTCGCGCATGCACGCGGCTTATTTCCGGCCGGGCGGGGTGCACGAAGACCTGCCCGAGAAGCTCGTGGACGATATCGAGGCGTTCTGCGATCCGTTCCTGAAAGTGTGCGACGACATCGAGGGCCTGCTCACCGACAACCGCATTTTCAAGCAGCGCAATGTCGATATCGGCATCGTGAAGCTCGAAGATGCGTGGGCCTGGGGTTTCTCAGGGGTGATGGTGCGTGGCTCGGGCGCGGCGTGGGATTTGCGCAAGGCGCAGCCCTACGAGTGCTACAACGAGATGGATTTCGACATTCCGGTCGGCAAGAACGGCGACAACTACGACCGCTATCTCATCCGCATGGACGAGATGCGCCAGTCGATCCGCATCATGAAGCAGTGCATTCCGCTGCTGCGCGCGCCCGACGGGCGGGGACCGGTGTCGGTCAAGGACAACAAGATCGTGCCGCCAAAACGCGCCGAGATGAAGCGCTCGATGGAAGCGCTGATCCACCACTTCAAGCTCTACACCGAAGGCTTCCACGTGCCCGCGGGCGAGGTCTATGCCGCGGTCGAGGCGCCCAAGGGCGAGTTCGGCGTTTATCTCATCGCCGACGGCAGCAACAAGCCCTATCGCTGCAAACTGCGCGCGCCCGGCTTCGCGCACCTGTCGGCGATGGATTTCCTCTGCCGCGGCTACATGCTGGCGGACGTGTCGGCGATTTTGGGCTCGCTCGATATCGTGTTTGGGGAGGTTGATCGATGAGGGCGAATCTTTCAACGGTCATTCCGGGGCGCCGCGAAGCGGCGAGCCCGGAATCCATATGCGCTGACGGTGGTTATGGATTCCGGGCCCGGCCCTTCGGGCCGTCCCGGAATGACGGAGAAGAATAATCATGGCCGTCCGCCGCCTCGCCGAGCAGCAGCCCAAGGATTTCGCGTTCAGCGCGGAGAATCTCGCTTGGGCTAAGCGCGAGATGGAAAAATATCCGCCCGGGCGGCAGGCCTCGGCGATCATTCCGCTGTTGTGGCGGGTGCAGGAGCAGTCCGGCGGCTGGCTGCCGGATCCGGCGATCCGCCACGTGGCCGATCTTCTCGACATGCCGCACATCCGTGCGCTCGAGGTCGCGACTTTCTACACGATGTTCAGCCTCGAGCCGCGCGGCGAGTTCCTTGTGCAGCTATGCGGCACCACGCCCTGCATGCTGCGCGGCTCGGAGGAGCTGAAGAAGGTCTGCAAGCGCCGGATCGGCGACGAGCACCACGTAACCGCCGACGGAAAATTTTCATGGATCGAGGTCGAGTGCTTGGGCGCGTGCGTCAACGCGCCGATGGCCCAGATCAACGAGGACTATTACGAGGACCTGGCGCCGGAGACGTTCGAGAAAATTC
>JAYUHJ010000474.1:0-7366 GCA_043767065.1 Hyphomicrobiales bacterium
CAACATGGTCCTATTTTAGTTTTGATGACTAACCTCGCGGACGCGGATTATCACGCCATCGTACATGCTGTTGTCCTCGTTGCCGGGAAATTCGACGTATTCGGGTGTCATGCGATAGCGCGCATACTTTTTGACAAGCTGCGCAATGCCTGTGGACTCGGTCGAAGAGAAGACGAGGTCTTCAGCGCATTGCACAATGTGTCTGTTGATGAACTTCGCAGCGGTTACGTTGACACGACGATGCGTGACCATTCCGTCCGGGATCTTTGTGAGTTCACGTGACGGATCATTGATATCCAATCTAGTCTTGCTCAGGTTCTTGTATGTTACGGATAGGCATAGGCGCGGGGTAATGGAAAGAAACCGCGTCATTGGTTCGCATGGATTACCCGACCAACAGAGCGCGACAGGATTGTCGCTGGTAACGAAGGGCTGTGCCGTGGCGTTCGCCAAGACAGCCCAATCTTGGTTGTAGGTACACCACGCGTGATCCAATAGTTGCCTGGTTGTAATCGCTTTGATGTAATCCGCGTCCGTATCAAGGCCAATTTCGCTTCGTTGCAAACTCTCGATTGCTTCGACGGGAAGCTCGGGCTGCCCGCCGTGTTTCTCTTTCATTTTCTTCGCAAAGGACAGAAACCCAGTCGCCATGCGGTTGTGGCTCTCGACGCCGACCCTTCTCCATGCGGGCGCGCAAGTCATTAGATTTGCCATATAACCGGACACGACAAACTTGTCGTTGTGCGACACCGTGCCAGAAAGGATGTTCGCGACCGAAAGATTCCAGTGCGGTTCGAATATCTTCCGAAAATCGCCCAGCAGTTCAGGACGGTCAACGAGAAACGCTAAATTCAGATCACCGCCCCATTCGTGACACACGTCTTTCGGCCAGCACGGGAATGGAGCGTCGTTAGACTTCCGATAGGCGTGAAGCATGCCGCCTCGGGTGGCGTCGCCGAAATGTTTCAAATAGGTTTGCGCAACAAAGTGATCTTTGGACATGGGGTCCGTGAAGCAGCGAAATTTGACCTCTTTGTGTTCACTCCGCCGCCACTTGCCCTTTCTTCCTTCCCCTTGCTCCCGCGGCTCAACACCGGCGCCAAAAACTGCCCCGTGTAGCTCTTTTTCGTCGCCGCCTATCCGATCAACGTATCATAATCGGCGTGCGAGCCGATCCAGAACCAAAGCAAGTCCTCGCCGACCTCCACCGCGAGCGCACGGTAGCGCAGGCCGACGCGGACGGACCAATAGCGGCCGACCTTCTTGAAATGCAGGGAAGGATGCTGCGGGTTTTCTTTGAGCAGCGCGTAGTTCTTGTCGGCAAGCTCGCGGACGCGTTGGGGAAGCTTCTCGTAAGCTTGCCAGAACGCGGGGCTCGCGTAGTGCCTCATAATTCGCGAGCGCGGCCCTTGCGATAATCGGCGACAGCCTCGTCGGCCAGCCGGTCGAGCTTGCCGCTCGCCGCGTCCCGTTCGATCTTCCGATCGAAACGCGCAGCCTCGAACTCCTCGAACCAGGCGCGGAACCTGGCGAGCTCCTTGGGCGGAAGCTTCGCTACGGCTTTTTCGATGTCTTCAATGGTCATGGAATGAAATATAGCATGGATGAGATACCAATTTCATCTTCCGTCATGCCCGGGCTTGACCCGGGCATCTACGCCTTCTGTCCAACCGACCTCCAAGACGTGGATGGCCGGAACAAGTCCGGCCATGACAGGCAAGGTCGCCGCGATCTTTTCCGGCGTGCCGGCCGCGGCGGCGGGGCTGAGTTGAGCGGATCGCCTTCGCAGCGATCAGCTTGACATATAGGCGATATAATTATATGTCTTGACATATGATCGAACGCACCACCGTCCGGCTCCCCGACGACCTGGTCAAGCGCGCCAAGCGCAAGGCCGCCGAGCAGGGCTGCACCTTCACCGCTCTGATCGAGGAGGGGCTGCGCGCGGTGCTGGCCGAGGAGCGCAAATCGGCAAAGACGAAGCGCGTCTTGCCTCGCGTCAGCACGGCCACCGGCGGGCTCATGCCGGGAATCGACCTCACCGATCTCTCCGCGCTTCAGGAACTGGACGACCTCGAATATGTCGAGCGGATGAAACGCTTCAAATGACTCTGGCGGACGTGAACGTGCTGATCGGCGCGTTCCGCAAGGATGCGCCCGCCCACGCGGTTTGCCGCCCCTGGCTTGCGCGCGTTGTCGCGGGCGACGCCCGCTTCGGCGTATCGCCGCTGGCCTTAGGCGCGGTGGTCCGGATCACGACGCATGCGCGCTTTTCGCCAACGCCGAGCGCGGTCGAGGAAGCCTTCGGGTTCTGCGAGGATTTGCTCGGCCAGCCCCATTGTCAGGTCGTGGAGCCGGGCGAGCGGCACTGGGATATCTTCAAGCGGCTCTGCATTGAGACTGATACGCGCGGCTCGCGCGTCACCGACGCCTGGTTCGCGGCGCTCGCCATCGAATGGGGCTGCGAGTGGATCACGCTCGACCGCGACTATGCGCGGTTCCCAGGTCTGAAGTGGCAGGTGCCGGCGGCGTAGAGCCGCCAATATTTCGAAGGCTTGCTAGAGCGTGATTGGCCTCACTGGAATCGTCATGCCCGGCCTTGTGCCGGGCATCCACGTCTGCAAGCGGAGCAAATTCAAAGACGTGGATGGCCGGGACAAGCCCGGCCATGACGAAGGAGCGCATCGATCCCAATCGATTTCGCTCTAGTCATGCGCACACTTGCTCTAGATCTTTACTGTCAATAGACCGGGACTTCATTCGCTCGCAAGCAACTTGATTGGGCGCGTGCTCAACTCACAACCACCGTCTCCACTTGAAATACGCGTAGGGAAGAATGGCCGAGGCGAGCATCAGCATGAGTGCCAGCGGATAGCCGAAGCTCCATTCGAGCTCCGGCATGTGTTTGAAGTTCATGCCGTAGATCGAAGCGATCATGGTCGGCGGCAGCAGCACCACGGCCACCACCGAGAAGATCTTGATCACGTTGTTCTGTTCGAGCTGCACCAGCCCGAGCAAAGCGTCGAGCATGAACTGGATCTTATTGGCGAGGAACGTGGCGTGGTCGGTAAGCGAAGTTGCGTCGCGCGCCATGCTCTTGATCTGTGCGTGCTGCTCCTTTGGTAGCCTCAGCACGTCGGACTCGTTGGCCAGGAACAGAACGAACCGGCCGATGGAGACCAGGCTCTCGCGCACTTTCGAGGTGAGGTCGGCCTTTCGGCCGATCGAGCGAAGAATTTCCTGGGAGGAGTCGGCCGGCCCCTTGCGGGCGCGGCCGTGGCCGAAGATGCGCCGCGAGACGATCTCGATCTCGGCGCTGTCGCGCTCCAAGACGTCGGCGGCGCGATCGATGACGCCGTCGAGCAGATCGATCAGCACGCCTTCACCGGTGATCGCCGGCGAGCACGAGCGGGTGAGTTTGTTCGAGAGTCGCGCGAACGGTCGCGGCTCCTCGTAGCGCACCGTGACGAGCTTGCCGTTGGACAGGATGCAGGTGACCGGCGTGGTGTTCGGGCGGTCCGTGTCGGCGTTGTAGAGCAGCGTCATGGTCATGAACCGCGCGCCGTTCTCGACATAGAGTCGGCTCGACGGTTCGATTTCCGCCATCTCCTCGCGGCTCGGGATCGAGACGCCGAGCACCGCCTCGACCGCGCGGTCTTCCTCGGCGGTCGGCGA
Source organism: Hyphomicrobiales bacterium (assembly GCA_043767065.1). Lineage (GTDB taxonomy): Bacteria > Pseudomonadota > Alphaproteobacteria > Rhizobiales > Xanthobacteraceae > JAHFPN01. The sequence goes on from JAYUHJ010000474.1 coordinate 3,676, forward strand.
GAGCAGGTCGAACCAGATCGCCTCCGTCGGCACGCTGCCGCCCGCAGGAACCTCGACCCGTTCCAGCGAATTTCCGCGCGGCAGGTAGGCGACGAGCATGCAGACATTCCGCTGCGAGATCGGCGTTCCCTAGCGCTTTGTGCATCGGGCGTCCACGGTGCGATTGATCGATGGTTGACGCTTGCCCGCGCGCGGACGGTCACCGCATGCGGTCGTCGGCTGCGATCGGCCGGGTGCCGCGTGGCCGGACCGGCGCGTAGGCGCTGTTCTTGACGTCGCCCCGATAGGGAAGTGCCGCCGCGACCGCGCCGATGCCGATCGCCCGATAAAGCCGGCCGAGGTCCCGGTGCGCTGCCGGGTCGCCGGGTCGAGATAGCTGGGTCTTGGACATGTCATTCTCCGCCGCAAATGGGGTTTGGCCCTTGGCGTCGTGTTGCCGGGTCGGTGCGGCGGCAATCGGCTGGAACGGAGGCTGTTCTCCGCCGCCTGCGCGGATTTATCGTGATCCCGAAAGGGGCGCGTTCGGCCCTGTCGGTACGGCTTCCGGGCCTGCTGCGGCATTTCTGCAACAGGTCGCCGATTGCCGACAAGGATCGGCTTCGGCATCTTCCGCATCGGGTATCTTTCGGCTACTCCATCGGCATCCGGTTTGCAGAGAATTACAGGAAACGTCGAAGTCCATGTCCCCACGCAAGTTTGCACTGTTGCTCTTGGGCTTGGCCGCCGTCGGTCTCGGCGGATGCATTTCCGACACCCTCGACCCGGTGGCCGAATCGACCCTGACGCCACGCGATCGCAAGCTGCTGGCGAGCGCTCCCTACCTGCAGCACAAGCCGTCGACGGACTTCCTCCGCCACATCGTCAGCTATTCGACGCGCGAGAAGCCCGGCACCATCATCATCGATACGCCGAACAAATTTCTCTATCTGGTGCAGAACGACGGCAAGGCCTACCGCTACGGCGTGACGGTCGGCGAAGACGGAATGGATTGGAAGGGCACCGCCACGATCGGCCAAAAGAAGGAATGGCCGGATTGGACGCCGACCGCCGATACCCTGAAGCGCAACCCGGACCTCCCGAAATACGTGAGCCCCGGCCCGCATAACCCGATGGGCGCGCGCGGCCTCTATCTCTTCCAGGGCAACAAGGACACGCTGTTTCGCATCCACGGCACCAACCAGCCGGAATATATCGGCCAGGCGATCTCGTCGGGCTGCATCCGCATGCTGAACGAGGACGTCATCGACCTCTTTAACCGCACCCCGGTCGGGGCGAAGGTAGTCGTAATCTGAATTCGAGAATTTGTCGGAGGGGAACAGGGGCGCGGCATGGCCGCGCCCTTGGTTTTTTAGCGATCCTATAAACTCAGTCGGGGGTGGTCTTCCGCTCGGGCCACTGGCACATGCGATAGCCGCCGCGCCGTTCGGCAAGATCGATGTGCAGATGGAACTCGTGCGCGCGGTTTGCGCCGGGGCCGAGCACGGTCGTGAAGCGCACACAGGCCGATCGCCGCACTTCGGCGAGAAAATCCGCGGGCGCCTTCGGATCGGCCAGCGTGAGGGTCCGTCCGTCGGCCAGCACGAAGGCGCTCATGTCGAGCGCATTGGCCAGGCCGTGCTCGCTCAATACCGCCCCGGCCACGTTGTCGCGCGACCGGCACGTATAGGAGGCCGCCACATCGACCCGGGCCAGCGCGCTGTCGAGAGCGAGCGCGGCAGGCGCGATGTCTTCCCGGATCCAGCGCGCCACGGCGAGCGCCGTTTCGCACCGGAGCACCGCCGCCGGACGTAGCGCCACCGACTTGCCGTCGCCGAGCAGGATCGCGGTCAATCGAGCCACCGGCGCAGTGCCGCAGCCCTCGGCCGCGTCCACGATCTGGCCGGTCTCGGCGACCGCGACCTCTTGCGCGTGGAGGTCGGCGCAGGCACTGCCAGCCGGCGCCGCAACCAACGTGAACTCGCCCTGGGCGCGCCTTGCTTCTGGAACGATGGCGGGGCGTGGCGGCGGCAAGGGCGCGGCGAATTCGCGCGGGGCATCCCAAGGCAGTGCCGGCCGCGGCGGCGGCAGAGGTACCGCCTGGGCGAGGCCGGGCATCCCTCCAATCAGGGCGGCAAGCCAAAGGATTGCGAAACGGATCGGCATAGGGGCTGGATCGGCCTCGAGCACGGCAATACCGGGGCGAGGGTCGATTCTACACTGTTGCGCCCACGAGCCGGCGCGCTAGTTTTAGGCAAGAACAGGCGCGCCTAGCGCCGGATGGGTTTCGGGGGAGGAGTACCATGCTCGGCTTGATGCAGGATTGGTCGCTGGTTTGCCACCGGATCATCGATCACGGGGCGATCCAGTACGGCAAGCGCAAAGTCATCTCGCGCTCGATCGAAGGGCCGATCGTAGAGACCAACTACGCGGATATCCGCAAACGCGCGCTCAAGGTGGCGCAGCGTCTGGTGAAGGACGGCATCAAGAAAGGCGACCGGGTCGGTACGCTGGCTTGGAATACCTGGCGGCATCTGGAAGCCTGGTACGGCATCCTCGGCGCCGGCGCGGTCTATCACACCGTCAATCCTCGCCTGTTCCCGGACCAGATCGTCTACATCGTCAATCACGCCGAAGACCGCGTGATGATGGTGGACCTTACCTTCGTGCCGCTGCTGGAGAAGATCGCCGACAAGCTGCCCAAGATCGAGCGCTACGTGGTGCTCACCGACAAGGCGCACATGCCGCAGACCACGCTCAAGAATGCGGTCGCCTATGAAGACTGGATCGCCACCGTCGACGGCAATTTCAAGTGGGTCGAGGTCGCCGAAAACGACGCCGCCGGCATGTGCTACACCTCGGGTACGACCGGAAATCCCAAGGGCGTCGTCTACTCGCACCGCTCCAACGTCCTGCATTCGCTCGCGGCCGCGATGCCCGACGTGCTCGGGCTTTCATCCCGCGACATCGTTCTGCCGGTGGTGCCGCTGTTCCACGCCAATAGCTGGTCGCTGGCCTTCAGCGCGCCGATGAACGGCGCGAGCTTGGTCATGCCCGGCGCCAAGCTCGACGGTGCATCGATCTACGAGCTGCTCGACACTTACAAGGTAACGATCACCGCCGCGGTGCCGACCGTATGGCTGATGCTGTTGGCGCACCTCGAACAGAACAACCTGAAGCTTCCGCATCTGAAGCGGGTGCTGATCGGCGGGTCGGCCTGTCCGCGCGCAATGATGGAAAAATTCCAGGACAAGTACGGAGTCCAGGTCACCCATGCCTGGGGCATGACCGAAATGAGTCCGATCGGAACCGCGGGCTACCTGAAGCCCGAAGTGGCCGCGCTCGATCACGACGCTCAGCTCGACTATCAGGAGAAGCAGGGGTTCTCGATCTTCACCGTGGAGATGAAGATCACCGACGACAAGAACAAGGAACTGCCGTGGGACGGCAAGACTTTCGGCCGCTTGAAGGTGCGCGGGCCCGGGGTTTCGAGCTCTTACTTCAAGGGCGAGGGCGGCAAGATTCTCGACGACGAGGGTTACTTCGACACCGGCGACGTCGCGACCATCGACGAGCTCGGCTACATGAAAATCACCGACCGCGCCAAGGACGTGATTAAGTCGGGCGGTGAGTGGATTTCATCGATCGATCTGGAGAACCTCGCGATCGGACATCCAGACGTGGCCGAAGCGGCGGTGATCGGCATCATGCACCC
>JAYUHJ010000475.1:0-3110 GCA_043767065.1 Hyphomicrobiales bacterium
CCGAAGCTCGATGACCGGATCACCGATCCGCGGGGCCGCATCCTCGCCGACAACATCGACATGCAGCGCTACTGGACCGAGTCGGGGCGCAAGGAGTTCGATCTCGATCGCGACCAGGTGTTACGCTACGCCGGCGCGCTCGCGAAGAACGGCCGTTTCGCGACGCGGCGCCTTGATTGACGCCGCGCGCGGCGTTCTTGACCGTGCGCGCGGCGCTCGGTGCGTGGCTTTGCGCGGCGAGCCTCGCCGCCGCCGCGCATCCCTTCGATCCGTTCGCCGAAGAGAAGCAGGCGCAACTGCGCGTGGTGGTCGAGCCCCTGCGCCGGGGCGATGCGCTCGAGGCGCTGATCCAGGCCGACCAGGCCGTCGTGCGTTTCGCGCGGCACGCGCCGTTTCATGTTCTGCGGGCGCAGATTTTATTGAAGCTCGGCCGCGCCGCCCAGGCGCAGGCGGCGGTCGAGCGGGCGCTCGCGCTCGCCCCGGACGGGTCCTTGTCCTCCTTGTCCTACTGGGTGCGCGGCTTGATCCACCATCATGAAGGGCGTGCGGCGCAGGCGCTGGCCGATTTCGAGCGCGTGCTGAAGAGCGACGACCTGGACCGCCCGCTGATGGCGCAGGCCATCGGCAGTCGCGGCATGGCCTTGGCCGACCTCGGCCGGCATGCGGAGGCGCTACGGGACCTGGACCGCGCGATCCAACTTCGCCCGGCCGCGTTCGCCGAGCGGCAATTTCGCGCCGCGGCCTTGAAGGGGCGGGGTTCTACCGGGAGAGCGTCGCCTTGAAACAGTTTCCGTTGCAGACGGCCCCGCCGCCGTGCCGCCGCGCGATCTGGCGCACGAGCGCGAGACCGAGTCCGGCGCCAACGCCCTCGGCCGCGCCGCGCCGCCGGTAGAAGGGCTCGAATACCTGTTCCCGCTCGGCCTCCGGCACACCCGGGCCTCGATCGCAGACCCGCAGTTCGACGAACGAAGCGGCCGCAGTCACGGTCACCGTCACGCTGACCCGGACCGGCGGCTGGCCGTGCCGCCGCGCGTTTTCCAGCAGGTTGCGGATCAGACGCCGCAGCAGGCGCGGATCGCCACGCACCACCACCGGCTCGCCCTCGAGATCGATCTCCTCGTAGCGCGCGCATTCCTCCGCGGCGAGGCCGAGCAGATCCACCTCCTCGGTGCGTTCCGGCGCGGAGGACGAATCGAGCCGGCTGGCAAGAAGAATTTCCTCGATCAAGACGTCGAGTTCGGTGATGTCCTGCTCAAGCTCGCGCTTGCGCGCCGGATCGGCGTCTTGCTGCATCAGTTCGACCGCCATGCGGATGCGCGCGAGCGGCGTGCGCAGCTCGTGCGAGGCATTGGCGAGCAGCGATTTGTGCGCACCGACCAGCGCCTCGATGCGGGCCGCCGCCAAATTGAAGCTTTGCGCCAGCCGCCCGATTTCGTCCTTGCCTTCGACCTTGACGCGCGCGGCGAGATCTCCGGCGCCGAGCGACTCCACCCCCGCCTGCAGGCGTTCGATGCGCGCGGCGAGGCGGCGCACCACGGGGTAGGCGCCGGCGGCGACCGCGGCGGCGATCAGCCCGAGCATGAGGAACAGACCCAGCGCGGGGTGGCGATGTTGCGGCGGCGGCCTCGCCACCAGCCACCGGCCATCGGGTAGCTGTGCCGCCCAGGCCGGCGGCGCGCCCCACCGATGGGCCCAGCCGGCACTTTCGGGCACCGGCAGCGCCTTGCCGACCGCCGCGAGCGGCTCACGATCGGCGCCGTAGAGCGCGGCATCGACGCGCAGATTGGCCGCCAGCCGCTCAAGCCCGAGTTGCTGCTCGGCGCGCGGCGCACCGGCGGGCGGCAGCGCGTTCTGCGCCAGGGTCGCCGCGATCTCGCTCTGCGGACCGCCGAGGCCGAGCTGGCGCCAGAGCAGGCCGGCGGCCACCGCGAACACGATCAAGCTCGCGAGCACCGCCAGATAGATACGCAGGTAGAGCTTCTTCATCAGTCCTGCGCCCTGGCGAAAACATAACCCGCGCCGCGCACCGTGATGATGCGGCGCGGCCGCTTCGGGTCGTCCTCGATGGCGGCGCGCAGCCGCGATATGTGCACGTCGATCGAGCGGTCGAACGCCGCCAGCGGTTCGCCCTTGAGCTGATCCATCAACGCGTCGCGCGACAGCACGCGGCCCGCGTTCCCGGCGAGCGCGAGCAGCAGCGCGAACTGGTACGAAGTGATGCTCCGCTCGGCGCCATCCATGCGCAACAGGCGCGCGTCGCGATCGATTTCCAGCCTGCCGAAACGCAGCGTGCGTGCTGCCCCCGCGCCCGCGCCGCGGCGCCGCAGGATCGCGCGCAAGCGCGCCAGCAACTCCCGCGGCTCGAAGGGCTTCGGCAGGTAATCGTCGGCGCCGATTTCGAGCCCGACCACGCGATCGGTCGGCTCGCCGCGCGCCGTGAGCATCAGCACCGGAAGATCCGATTTCGCGCGCAATTGCCGGCACAGCTCCAGGCCGTCCATGTCGGGAAGCATGAGATCGAGAATCAGCGCGTCGAAAACCTCGCGCGTGAGTCTGTCCAAGCCGTCCTCGCCCCTGTTTGCCACCGAGACAAGGAACCCCGCCGCGCCGAGATACTCCTGCACCATGCCGGCGAGGCGGGCATCGTCTTCGATCAGCAGAATGCGTTGCGCCACGCCGCGAGTTTACCTTCGCGACGACCGTCGCCTAACCCAGTGCCGCGAGGCGGGCGAGAACCCCGGCCAGCGCCGCGCGCAGCCTGCCGAGCCCTCTGCGCAAGATGGATTCGGACATGATCTGCGGCCGTGGCACCCGCTCGCCCACTAGCCGCGGCGCCAGCCGTCACGATGGCGCTGCAAACGGCCGGCGAGGTTCTTGCGCTGCGCCGGCGTCAGCACTTCGGCCACGTCGGCCAACGCCTGGGTAAAGCGCTTCGAGGCGGCGTCGGCCGCGTTCAACTGCCCGGCGCGCAGGGTCTCCATCGCGGCGCGATCCAGGCTGTCTCCGGTGAGAATCTCGAGCGCCTGTTTGCGTGCCTCGCGCATCCTGTCGCGTAGCGGCAGCAAGTCCTTCACCGCGTCTTTCACGATCGGGGCGAGCTTCTGCTGTTG
>JAYUHJ010000476.1:0-3089 GCA_043767065.1 Hyphomicrobiales bacterium
TCCGTAGAGAAAGGAGACGGTGAGCAGCCCGAACGCGGCGCCATCGGTCTTGGCGGAACGCACCGCCTGCACCAGCAGGCGATAGAAGGCCGCCTGCTGCGTGAACAGCCAGCCCATGATGCCGGCGGGCTCGGCCGGACGCGGCGCGCCGAAGGGCGAAGTCTGGGCCAGTGCATCGCCAATGAGCACAAGTGTCCCGGCGAGCGCGATCAGGAGCAGAACGCCGGCGTATCGCCCTTCCCGCACTTCACATGCCTCAGGGACAGAGCACAGTGACGCGGTTGGCGAATTGGGAGCCGTACTTGCTCGCAGCGGTGAGCGAATTGAAGAAGGATTCGGAGAGCCGACCGGTCGTGGTCGTCATGGGCTCGGGCTTCTTGGCTTCGAGCGCGCAGCCCTTGGGCGCGCTGGAGAGCTTCATAGCCTCGCCCTCGCCGAACTCGAAGGCGACGAAATAGGTCGGATCGAAGATGTCGAGCGAAGCCGCGCCTTTGGATGCGGTTTTGACCGGCAGCGTGAAATGCAGCGTGAGCATCTTCTTTTCGTCGGCCACCAGCCAGTAATCGACCGGCGCGCCGAACTCGATCGGCTTCTCACCGTTCTTGCCGACGGTGAAATAGTCGAACTCCTTGAGCGAGGTGACGTTGACCTCGGCCAGCGGCTGCAGTTCCGCGCGCGAGAGCTTGCCGTCGTTGTCCTTGTCGAGGCCCTGGACGGCGAAGGCCGAAAACGCTTCGTCGAAGGTCCAGGCGTAGCGGATCGCCTGCATCGCGCCGTCGGGGCCATAGACAATCTCGCCACGCGCCACGACCCATACATGCGGATGCGCCTGCACCGCTGGCACAGTCGCGAAGAGAGCGAGCGCCGCGAGCGCGGCAAGTGTCGAATTGCGGACCGTCATCGGACTGCCCATAGGCCTACTCAACAGGCCTGTCGACTCCGGCGGAAGCGTGGCGCTCCGCCTAACGCAGCACTTGCACCAGCGCGCCGATATGTACGCGCTCGAACAAGTCTACCGCATCGGCATTGTGCATGCGGAAGCAGCCGCTGGAGGCCGCCGAGCCGATCGAATGCGGCGCGTTGGTGCCGTGGATCCGGTATTCGCTCCAGCCCAGATACATGGCGCGCGGCCCAAGCGGATTCCTCGGGCCGGGTCCGACATATTTCGGCAGGCTCGGGTTCTCGCGACGCATGCGCGGAGTCGGGTTCCAGCCCGGGTTCTGCGCCTTGCGGCTGACCCAGAGGTCGCCGGACCACTGGAAGCGCGGCTGGCCGACCGCGATCGAGTAGCGCACCGCACGGCCACCGCCGAGTGTGTAATAGAGCTTCTTCTCCGCGCTTTTGACGACGATGGTGCCGCGCGGGAAGTCCTCGTCGAAGTCGACCATCTCCCTGGTCGAGACCGGCGAAATCTTCATGACCGGCTGATTGCGGGCGAACTGCGGCTTGCGCCGCGGCGCTGCGTCGGCGGCGCCGATTGCGGTCACGGCAAACAACGCCGCGATAGCGGCAATCAAGAGGTACGAACGCGTCATTCCCAGCCTTCCGGACCAAGCCTAAGTACAGAGCAATGAATAATAGAGTCCGCGCCCAAATCAACCCACGGCCGTTAACACATTTGTCACCGCGCTAGACCCCAGCGGCACCGCCATCGGAGCGCGGGTCGTGGGCCCCTTCCAGCGTCCCGTCGGGATGGACGACCACGGCCCCCGCATGGCCCATGAGCTCGGTATAGGCCTCCGGTAACACCTGGATGTCGTGACCGGCCGCTTTGAGCCGCTCGACCAGTCCCTCGGAAAAGCGGGATTCGAGCCTCACATTAGTGATCTCGGTCCCCCAGGTGCGGCCCAGGAGCCAGCGCGGCCGGTCGATCGCTTCGCCGAGCGGCACCTTATAGAGGACGTGCCGGGTGTAGACCGCGGCCTGGGTCTGCGGCTGGCCCTCCCCGCCCATGGTGCCGTAGGCGAGCGCGCGGCCGTCCTTCAGCAATGCGAGCGCAGGCGTCAGCGTATGGAACGGCCGCCGGCCGGGTTCGAGCGGGTTCAGCGCTTTCGGATCGAGCGAGAACGACGAGCCGCGGTTCTGCATCAGGATGCCGGTCTTGGGCAACACGCAGCCGGAGCCGAACTCCCAAAACAGCGACTGGATGCACGAGACGACGCGGCCATCGCCGTCGGCGGCGGCAAAATACACCGTGTCGCCCTTCTTGGCCGGAGCCGGCCAGGGCGCGGCGCGCTTGCCGTCGATTGCCTTGGCTTCGCGGGCCAGCGCCTCGGGCGTGAGACAGGTCGCCGGGTCCACGGTCTGCCGATCGGGATCGGTCACCACCCGGTCGCGGATGCGGAAGGCGCGCTTGGTCGCCTCGATGATGCGGTGAATGTGGTCGAAGCTCTCCGGCGCGGCGTCGCCGAGCTGCTCGTAGATGCCGAGAATCAAGAGCGAGGCGAGCCCCTGGGTCGGCGATGGGGAGTTATAGAGTGTGCCCTCGCGAATCGGCATCGAGAGGGGCTCGCGCGCGCGGGCGCGGTAGCGCTCGAGGTCTTCGCGCGTGACGGGGCTGCCGATTCGGTCAAGGTCAGCGGCGATCTCGTGGGCGATGTCGCCGCGATAGAAATCGTCGAGACCGGCGCGGGCGAGCTGCTCGAGCGTATCGGGCAGACGGCCGGCTGGGAGCGTCGTGCCCTCCTTGGGAGCTTTGCCGTCGGCAAGAAACGTCCCGGCGAAGCCGGGAGCGTCGATCTTCTCGCCGCGGTCGGTGGTGAAGCGCCAGGCATAAGAGCGGGAGACCGGGTAGCCCTTGCGGGCGAGCGCGATGGCGGGCTCCAGGAGCCGCGACAGCGGCATCCGGCCACCCTGAGCGCGGGCGGCGTCGTAGAGAAGCTGCCAACCACCAACCAGTCCCGGCACCGTGAGCGCGGCGAGCGGGCCGCGAGCCGGGATCACCTCACACCCGGCCTCCCGGTAGAGCTCCCGCGTGGCGCGCGCCCCAGCATAGCCGCAGGCTTCGATGTAGCGCACGCGCCCGGACGTCTCGCGGAAGAGCCAGAAGGCGTCGCCGCCCAGGTGGTTCATGTGCGGATAGGCGACGA
>JAYUHJ010000477.1:0-3087 GCA_043767065.1 Hyphomicrobiales bacterium
GACGTGTGCTCGGGCAGCACGCCGCTGTTCGGGTAAAGTTTACCAACCGGCGCCGGCGCGTGCTTGCCGTAGGGCCCCCAGGCGATCAAGGGCGCCGCCGGCTTCTCGTTCTCCGGGCGGTAGATGTCGATATAGAGGTCGAAGCCGAAGCGCGTCGGCACCGTCACGTCGCGCTCGATGATCATGCCGTGCTCGACCGTGCGGGTATATTTCGGCGGTGTGCTGCCGCGCGAATCCGGATCGCTCAACGGACTCCTAAACTTGTAATCGAAGGCTCGGTTCTTCACGCGTACGTTTCCTCTTACGCGACTTCTTCCAGGATTTCCGTGAGCCGCTCGGGCATATCGATCATCACGTCATGCCCGCACCGCAGCGAGTATGTGCGCCAAGCGGGATCGTTGCCGTACTTGTCGTAGAACATCGAGAAATAGGGCGAAGGATAATCGGCCCCGCGCACATAGGCTTTCTTCTCGATGCGCTCGCGCGCGCCGGTGAGCTTCACCTTCTCGGTGAAGCACGGATAGGGATGCGGCACGCACCTGGAATCGACCCAGGCCTGGTCTTTCTCGTTGACCTTGAAGAAGGCGGCCGGAGGCGGCGGGATCGACTTCCATCCGGTCGAGGCCGCCATGTCCTCGAACTGCTTGCGCCGGTCCGGCGGCCAGTAGTCGCTGAGCGACATTCCATTATCCGGCACGAAGGCATCGAGGAAGATGATCGACTTGATCTTCTTCTCCAGCCGTTCGGCGACGCCTGAAACGACGAGTCCGCCATAGGAATGGCCGACCAGGACCACGTCGGAGAGGTCCTCGTATTGCATCACGCGCACCACGTCCTCGATCTGGGTGGAAAGGTCGATCGGCAGATCTGCCAGATGCGCGCGTTCGCCGACCCCGGTCAGCGTCGGCGCGAATACCTCGTGTCCGCGAGCGGTCAGCAGATCGCTGACGCGGCGCCAGCACCAGCCCCCGTGCCAAGCGCCGTGGACGAGGACGAATGTGTGCTTGGTGGCTGAAGGCATTGCAGGCATCCCCCCGGAACGCGGCGGGGAGACTAGCATCAGACATGAGGTCTGCAGCCAGCGTTCCCCGGCCGAGCCGCGCCATCCGAATTCGGGTTTGCCCGAATTCGGCAGCCAATTTGCACATCGCAAGTCGGGCAAGCTCGACTTGCGATGTGCGGCGAGAGCCGGGGTCCAGGGGCCACCAGCTCCGTGTGGGCGGCCCTGGGCCCCGGGTCTCGCGCGGACTTTCGTCCGCGCTCGCCCGGGGAAAGGGACGGCAACGCCTAGTTAACCATGCACCTGTATCAACCGGAGGAGTCTGTCTGCGTAGCGTGGGTACATGCGTCGGGTTGCGTGGTTCGTATTGGGTCCGGCCCTTGCCGCTGTTGTATTCGGCGGGGCCGGATCCGCGTTTGCCCAACGCCGTTCGGCGTTGACCGCGGCGCTGCCCACGCCGCCCGCCTTGACCGGCCCCGCGCGCATCGTCGCCCTCGACGCGCGCCTCGCTGGCGACGACAAGCGCACCCGCCTCGTCATCGACCTCACCCGCAAGCTCGATCTGCGCGCGTTCGTGCTCAGCGATCCGTATCGGGTGATCGTGGACCTTCCCGAGGTAATGTTCGACTTGCCCTCCGCCGCTGGCAGGGAAGGGCGCGGACTGGTTTCCGCTTTCCGCTACGGTCTGTTCGCGCCAGGCAAAACCCGTATCGTCATCGACGCCAAGGGTCCGGTCGCCATCGACAAGGCCTATGTGCTCGCCGAGCAGGACGAGCAGCCGGCTCGTCTCGTTATCGACCTCGTAAAGAGCGACCGCGAGAGTTTCATCAAGACTGCCGCGCTGCAGCGTAACGCCGGCATCGTCGCGTCGATTCCGGTCGATCCGAAAACGCTGCGCGATGCACCCGCGCCGCGCGACGGCAGGCCGGTGATCGTAATCGATCCCGGCCATGGCGGTCTCGACACCGGCGCGGTCTCCGGCGCCGGCGAGGAGGAAAAGGCGGTCGTGCTCGCGGTGGCGCTGAAACTGCGCGACCGTCTGGAAAAAAACGGCCGCTATCGCGTCGTGCTCACCCGCAACGACGACACGTTCATTCAGCTCGGCGATCGGGTGGCCATCGCCCGCGCGCACAAGGCCGCGCTTTTCATCTCCGTTCATGCCGACTCGATCTCGCGCAAGGAAGGCGACGTGCGCGGTGCCACCGTCTACACGGTCTCAGAGCGCGCTTCCGACGCGGAAGCTGCAAAGCTGGCGGAGATCGAAAATCGCGCCGACCTCATCGCCGGCATCGACCTCAAGGACGCCACCGACGACGTGGCCGAGATCCTGTTCGAACTCGCGCATCGCGAAACCAAGAATTTCTCCGCCCATTTCGCCCGCACGTTGGTCGGTCAGATCAAGTCCGCCGCGCGCCTGCATCCGCAGCCGCTGAAGTCGGCGGGCTTCAAGGTGCTGAAGGCCCCGGACATCCCCTCCGTGCTGCTCGAGCTCGGCTACCTCTCGAGCAAAGAGGACGCAAAGTTGCTCGCCTCCGATGCCTGGCGCGACAAAGTGTCCGAAAGCGTAGCGGCGGCGATCGACGCGTTTTTCGCGACCAAACTGGCCGGCACCGCACCCGTCCGGTAGGTCAGAGGATCGGCCACAACTTCCGTCCACAACTATCGTATGAGCTACGCCCGATCGCTCCGGCGCCGCATTGGACTAAATCCGGCTTCAATGATTAGAGTAATTCCCTGGCGCTGGCCTTGCCGAGGATGCCTCGTCCTCGTCCAGTCGCAGCGGGCGCGCTTGGGGACAGTCATCTTAGGGGGACAGTCATGCAGCCGATCAGGTTCCGTATCCTCGCTCTTCTGGCGGGCCTTTTTACTTTTACCATACTGCCGTCCGCCGCTTCGGCCGGCGACTGGGGTGCGCTCGCGCTCAGCACCCGCACGGGCGGCTGGGGCACCTCCTACAACTACGACGATGAGGACGAAGCCCGCGAGCGTGCGATGCGCGAATGCCGCAAGAACGCGCGGGACTGCAAGGTGTTCAAGACGTTCGAGAACACCTGCGTCGCGGTCGCCGGCGACGGGTCCGGAAATTT
>JAYUHJ010000478.1:0-3076 GCA_043767065.1 Hyphomicrobiales bacterium
ACGAAATCCGGCTCTGGGGGCCCTGGAGCCCAATCCATCTCCTGTCGATCTTCACCCTGGTGATGCTGCCGCTCGGCGTCTGGTACGCGCGCCATCACAACGTGGTCGGCCACAGATCGACCATGATCGGAATCTTCGTAGGCGCGCTCGTCATCGCCGGTCTGTTCACCTTCGTGCCCGGCCGCATCATGCACGCCGTGGCGTTCGGAAACTGAGCCGAATTCGTCCCGGATTCCGGCCCTCGGATCGCCTTGAAATCGCTCGTGAATTGGCTGTTTCTCCGCTCCATAACTATTTGATATTGCACGATAATTCAGTGTTTTTGAAGGCTGCAAAAGCTGGCCTTGCCGGTCCGATTTCAGCTATAAGGATTCGCGTTTCCCCATCCGGAATTTTCACGCGTGTCGGACACCAAAACGCCGACTCCGCCGGGCGCCGAGCCGCCCCCGCCGTCGGACGTAAAACCGATCTCGATCACCGAGGAGCTTTCGCGCTCCTACCTCGACTACGCCATGAGCGTGATCGTGTCGCGCGCGCTCCCGGATGCGCGCGACGGCCTCAAGCCGGTGCATCGCCGCATCCTCCACTCGATGAACGAGACCGGCTACGAGTGGAACAAGCCGTACCGGAAATCCGCGCGCGTGGTCGGCGACGTCATCGGCAAATATCACCCGCACGGCGACCAATCGATCTACGACGCGCTGGTGCGCATGGCGCAGAACTTCTCCATGCGCCTGATGCTGATCGACGGGCAGGGCAACTTCGGCTCGGTCGACGGCGATCCGCCCGCGGCCATGCGCTACACCGAATGCCGGCTGGCCAAGGTCGCGCACGCGATTCTGGAGGACATCGACAAGGACACCGTCGATTTCCAGGACAACTACGACAGTTCCGAGCGCGAGCCGACGGTATTGCCGGCGCGCTTCCCGAACTTGCTGGTCAACGGCGCCGGCGGCATCGCCGTCGGCATGGCCACCAACATCCCGCCGCACAATCTCGGCGAGGTGATCGACGCCAGCGTGGCGCTGCTGGCAAAGCCCGATCTGTCGCTCGACGAGCTGATCGCCATGGTGCCGGGTCCGGATTTTCCGACCGGCGGCATCATCCTGGGCAAGGCTGGCATCCGCGAGGCCTATCGGGCGGGGCGGGGCTCCATCCTGGTGCGCGGCCGCGTCGCGATCGAAACCACCAAACAGCGCGAAGCCCTGATCATCACCGAGATCCCGTTCCAGGTGAATAAGACCACGATGATCGAGAAGATCGCCGAGCTGGTGCGCGACGAGCGGATCGTCGGCATTTCCGCGGTGCGCGACGAGTCCGACCGCGACGGCATGCGCGTGGTGTGCGAGCTGAAGCGCGAAGCCATCGCCGACGTGGTGCTGAACCAACTCTACCGCTTCACGCCGCTGCAATCCTCGTTCCCGGCCAACATGGTAGCGCTCACCGGCGGCCGGCCGGCGACCATGACGTTGCACGACCTGCTGACCGCCTTCATCGCCTTCCGCGAGGAAGTGGTCGGCCGGCGCACCAAGTATCTCCTGAAGAAGGCGCGCGAGCGCGCCCACGTCCTCGTGGGCTTGGCGATCGCAGTCGCCAATATCGACGAAGTCATCAAGCTGATCCGCGCCGCCAAGGACGCCAACGCCGCCCGCGACGCCCTGATGGGGCGCGACTGGCCGGCCAAGGACATGAAGCCGTTGGTCGAGCTGATCGACGATCCGCGCCACAAGATTTCGCCCAAGGGCACCTACAAGCTCTCCGAGGAACAGGCCAAGGCCATCCTCGACCTGCGCCTGCAGCGCCTGACAGCGCTCGGCCGCGACGAGATCGGCGGCGAGCTCGACGGGCTGGGCAAGGAAATCTCCGACTACCTCGACATCCTTAGGAGCCGCGACCGCATCCGTAAGATCGTCAGGGACGAACTCACCGCCATCAAGAAAGAGTTTGGCACCCCGCGCCGCACCGAGATCAGCGAAGGCGGAGCCGCCGACGTCGACGAAGAGGACCTGATCCAGCCCGAGGAAATGGTCGTCACCGTCTCGCACGCGGGCTACGTCAAACGCGTCCCGCTTTCGAGCTATCGCGCGCAGAAGCGCGGCGGCAAGGGCCGCGCCGGCATGCAGACCCGCGAGGAAGACTTCGTCACCCGCCTGTTCGTGGCCTCGACCCACGACGAGGTTTTGTTCTTCTCCTCCATGGGCAAGGCCTACAGCCTGAAGGTTTGGCGCCTGCCGCTGGCGGCCCCGCAGGCGCGCGGCAAGGCGATCGTGAACCTGCTGCCGCTGAAAGCCGACGAGCGTATTACCTCGATCATCACGCTACCCAAGGCCGCGGCCGAGCGCGAGAAGATGAACATCATGTTCGCCACCACCGGCGGCACGGTGCGGCGCAACGCACTTTCCGATTTCGTCGACGTGCGCCCGTCGGGCATCATCGCCATGAAGCTCGAGAAGGGCGACGCCATTGCCGACGTCGATCTGTGCACCGAAGCGGACGACGTGCTGCTCTCGACCGCCGAGGGCCAGTGCATCCGCTTTTCGGTCGGCGACGTGCGCGTGTTCACCGGTCGCAATTCCATCGGCGTGCGCGGCATCCGGCTCGAGAAGAACGATACCGTGATCTCCATGGCCATCATCCGCCACATGGCCGCCACCAGCGAGGAACGCGCGGCCTATTTGAAGATGGCGAACGCCGTGCGCCGTGGCGACGAGCCGGAGAAGGAAGCCGACGACGAGGAGAAGGTGAAGGCGATCGAACTGTCGCAGAAGCGCTATACCGAGATGGGTGCGGCCGAGGAGCTCATCCTCACGCTCACCGAGCGCGGCTTTGGCAAGCGCACTTCATCCTACGAGTACCGCATCACCGGCCGCGGCGGCAAAGGCATCGTCGCCATGAAAATCTCGAAGAAGACCGGCCGCGTAGCCGCCTCGTTCCCGGTAGAGGAAACCGACCAGATCATGCTGGTCACCGACGGCGGGCAGATGATCCGCTGCCCGGTCAACGGCATCCGCATCGCCGGCCGCTCCACCCAGGGCGTGATCGTGTTCTCCACCGCCGAGGACGAGAAGGTGGTCTC
>JAYUHJ010000479.1:0-7262 GCA_043767065.1 Hyphomicrobiales bacterium
GCGAACGCTTCTTCGGCAATGGCGCGCATGGCCTTGACGTCCTTGTCGAGCCGAAGATTTAGAATCGGCCGAACATGCAAGCAGCCGAGCGCCGCGTGCGCGTACCAGGTGCCGCGCGTCTTGTGCTTCTCGAAAATTTCCGTGAGGCGCGAGGTGTATTCGGCGAGGTACTCGAGCGGCACCGCGCAATCCTCGACGAAGGAGACCGGTTTCCCCGCATCCTTCATCGACATCATGATGTTGAGGCCCGAGGTGCGCACGTCCGCGATCGCCGTCTGCAGCGCCGGATCGAGCACCTCGACGACGCCGCCCCAGTGCGGCCCGCTCTTGTCCCAACCGAAGCCGAGATCGCCCATCAGCGCTTCGAGCCGCTTCAGCCGATGCAGATTCTCCTGCCAGTCGTCCTCGGCGAACTCCACGAGCAACACCGCGTCGGGCGAGCCGCGCACGAACTTTTCGAGCGTCGGGCGGAACAGCTCGATCTCGCGCGCGAGCCCGATCATGGTGCGATCGATGAGTTCGACCGCGATCGGCCCGAGCTTCACGATGTGCTGGGCCGCGTCCATGGCCTCGTAGAAGCGGCCAAAGTGGCAGACGCCGACCGTGCGCCGGGGCAGCACCGGCCAGAGCTTGAGCTCGATCTTCGTGGAAAACGCCAGCGTACCCTCGGAGCCGACCAGCAGATGCGCAAGATTGATGTCGTTCTTGCCCGGCAGCAGCGCATCGAGATTATAGCCGCCGACCCGCCGTTGCACTTTCGGAAAACGCGCCTCAATCTCCCCCGCCTCACGTGCCCCGACTGCGAACAGATCCTGCGCGAGCGGCTTCAGCGGCGAACCCGCCGGCAGGTCCGAGAGATCCGGCGCGACGCTGCCGAAGCGTGCGACCGCGCCGTCGGCAAGCACCGCGTCGATCGAGAGCACGTTGTCGCGCATCATACCGTAGCGAAGCGAACGGCCACCGCAGGAATTGTTCCCCGCCATGCCGCCGATGGTGGCGCGCGAAGAGGTGGAGACGTCCACCGGAAACCACAGCCCATGCGGCTTGAGTGCGCGGTTGAGATCGTCGAGCACGATGCCGGGCTCGACCACGCAGCGCCTGCCAGCAATATCGAGCCCGAGAATCCGCGTGAGGCGCTTGGAGCAATCGACCACCAGCGACTCGTTCACCGTCTGCCCGGCTTGCGACGTGCCGCCGCCGCGCGCCAACACCGAGACGCCTTCGGCGCGGGCCACCGCGATCGCCTTTTGCGCCTCGTCCACGCTCTGCGGGACGACGACGCCCACCGGCATCATCTGGTACGAAGAAGCATCAGTCGCGTAGCGCCCGCGGTCGAATCCGCCGAACAGCACCTCGCCCACGCCTTCACGCTTTAGGCGGCGCTCGAGCCCCGGCATCAGGCGCATTGCCATCAAAACCCTCCGCCGGCCCGAAATGCGCCCCGCGACGCCGCGCGCGCTTGACTGCGCTTCGGATTATAATTCACAAGGTTCGTCTTGTACGGACCGCCGCCCGCCTTCGCGGCCGCGCGACCGGAACAAGCCGAACGCCGAGCTACGAGGAACCTGCCGATGGCCTCCAATTCGTCGCGCGCCGCCGGGCGCCATTTCCTGCAGATCCCCGGACCGACGCCCATGCCCGACCGCGTCATGCGGGCCATGGACATGCCGATCATCGACCATCGTGGCCCGGAGTTCGCCCGGCTGACGCGGCACGTGCTCGACGGCATCAAGACGATCTTCAAGACCGCCAACCCGGTCATCATTTATCCCTCCTCCGGTACCGGCGCCTGGGAGGCCTCGCTCGTCAACGCGCTCTCGCCCGGCGATCACGTGCTGATGTACGAGACCGGCCAGTTCGGCGCGCTGTGGAAGAACATGGCCGCCAAGCTCGGACTGGTACCGATCTTCATCGAATCCGACTGGCGCACCGGCGCCAAGGCCGACGTAATCGAAGCGAAGCTCCGCGAGGATAAGGAGCACAAGATCAAGGCCGTGTGCGTGCTGCACAACGAGACCTCGACCGGCTGCGTGTCGCATCCCGCCGAAATCCGGAAGGCGATCGACGCCGCCAAGCACCCGGCACTCCTGATGGTCGACACCATCTCGTCGCTCGCATCGATGGACTATCGCCACGACGAATGGGGCGTCGACGTCACCGTCGGCGGCGCGCAGAAGGGGCTGATGCTGCCGCCCGGCATGTCGTTCAACGCGGTGAGCGACAAGGCGCTGAAGGCGTCCAAGACCGCGAAGCTCCCGAAATCCTTCTGGTCCTGGGAGGAGCAGATCGCGACCAACAAGAAGGATTACTTCCCTTACACGCCGGCCACCACGATCATGTACGGCCTCGCCGAAGCGATCGACATGTTGCACGAGGAAGGCCTCGACAACGTGTTCGCCCGCCACGATCGCCTCGCCGAAGCCACGCGCCGCGCGGTGCGCGGCTGGGGCCTCGAGATCCTCTGCCGCGAGCCGAAGCAATATTCCTCGACCATTACCGCCGTGCTCCTGCCCGAAGGCCACGATGCCGACCGCTTCCGCCAGGTCGCCCTCGATCACTTCAATATTTCCTACGGCATGGGGCTCGGGCGCATCGCGGGAAAAGTCTTCCGCATCGGCCATCTCGGCGACACCAACGATGCCACCATCGTGGGCGCTTTGGCGGCGACCGAAATGGCATTAGCGCTCGCGGGAGTGCCCCACAAGAAGGGCGGCGTGCAGGCGGCCATGGATTATCTCATCTCGGCCCAGGCGCGCCCGGCGCGCGCCGCGGCGGAGTAAGCGTCACATCCCCATATAGAATTTGCGGATCAGGTCGTTGTTGTTGAGCTCGTCGGCCGAGCGGCCTTCGAACGCGATCTTGCCGTGCACGATGACATAGCCGCGGTCGGCGATGCGGATTGCCTGCGTGAAGTTCTGCTCGGCCATCAGCACCGTGAGCTGGTACTGCTCTTTCAAGAGCTTGATCATCGCGATCGTGTGCTGAACGAGAATCGGTGCAAGTCCGACCGAGGGCTCATCGACCAAAAGAATCTTCGGCGCCAGCATCAGCGCGCGCGCGAGCGCCAACATCTGCTGCTCGCCGCCGCTCATTGAGCCCGCGAGCTGGCGGCGACGCTCGGCCAGCACCGGAAACGTCGCGTAGCAGAAATCGAGATTCTTGCTCATTTCGGCTCGCGCCGCGCGCCGGAAGGCGCCGAGCAGAAGATTCTCCTCGACCGTCAGTCGCGGAAACAGCCGCCGGCCCTCGGGCACCAGCGCAATTCCGAGATCGACGATCTCCTCCGTGGTGCGGCCGACCAGATCGTGCTTCACCCCGTCGATCTCGACGACGATCTTGCCCGCGCTCGGCGGCACGATCCCCATGATGCATTTCATCAGCGTCGACTTGCCGTTGCCGTTGGTGCCGAGCAGCACGACCGTCTCGCCGGAATCGACATGAAACGAAACGTCCTCGATCACGCGGATCGAGCCGTAGGCGGCGTGGATACCCTCGACGGCGATGCTATTGCCCAAGATAGGCCCTCTCCACTTCCGGATCGCGGATGACCTGTTCCGGCAACGCGTCCGCGATCTTCTTGCCCGAGACCAGCACCACGACGCGCTCGGAGAAGCTCATGACCGCACGCATGATGTGCTCGATCAGGATGATCGTGACGCCGCGTTCGTTCAGCCGCCGCAGCAGCGCAAGGATGTCGTCGATCTCCGAGTGCGACAGCCCTGCCATTACCTCATCGGCAATCAAGAGCTTCGGCTCGGCCGCCATGGCCCGCGCCAGCTCCAGCTTGCGCATCTCCACCTGCGTCAGATCCTGCGGCCATTTCTTCGCCTTATGATCGAGCCCAACGAGCCGCAGCAGCTCCATGCAACGCTCGCCGACGGCAGCGCCCGCGATCTTCGCGCCGGCCCGTGCGTTCACCGTATAGAGCAGCGGCACGCGCACGTTTTCGGAGACCGACATGCTGGCGAACGGCCGCGGCAACTGGAAGCTCCGCGCGATGCCGAGCCGGGTGCGCCGGTGCGGCTCGAGCCCGTCGAGCTTGTGGCCCTCGAAGCGCACGCTACCCGTCTCGTTATGCAGCGTGCCGCAGATGCAGTTCACCAGCGTCGACTTGCCCGAGCCGTTCGGCCCGATCAGCCCGAGCCGCTCGCCCTGCTTTACGGAAATATTCACGCCATCGAGCGCGACGAAGCCGCCAAAGCGCTTGGAAAGGTTCTCGACTTCCAGAAGCGGCATCGTCACTTCTCCCGCTCCCGCAGGCGTCGCTGCACAAGCCCGACGATTCCGTTCGGCGCCACGATCACGAAGCCGACCAGGAGCACGCCGACAATCAGGAGATTGACCGCCGAGGAGATCGTCACGGTTGCGACCTGCTGCACGGTGCCGAGTAGGATCGCCCCGACCAGCGGCCCGATCCAGCTCGTGGTGCCGCCGATCATCGGCATGGCGATCGAATTCACCGCATAGGCCAGCCCGAAGGCGCTGCCCGGTTCGACATAGCCGATGTAATAAGGAAACGGCGCACCGGCCATGCCCATGAGCGCGCCCGAGATCGTGGTCGCGATCAATTTCAATTTCAGCGTCGGGACGCCACTCGCCTCGGCCGCGAGCTCGTCGTCACGGATACAGGCGAAGCCATAGCCGAGCCGCGAGCGTTCGATCATGCGCGCGATTCCGACCGCGATCACCGCGAGCGAGAGCATGAGCAGAAAGAGATAGTGGATATAGGACCCGAAAATCGGAGCGACCGCGGGGCGGATGATGTAGGCGCCGCGCGCGCCCCCGACGAAATCCCAGTTGATGATCAGGGTCTGCAGCACGACCGCGAGCGCCAGCGTCGCGATCGCAAAGAACGCGCCGCGCAGCCTGAGCGTGAGATACCCCATACCGAAACCGATGAGGCCGGCCACCATCCCGCCGAAAACGATCAGGACGGGTAGCGGCAGCGGAAACAGCGGCGCCAGAAAATCCAATGGAATATCAAAACCGAAGATCGAGGGAGCCCATTTCGTCGGATCGAACTTATGCAACGCGACCGAGCTATAGGCCCCGGCCGCGAAGAAGGCAGCCGAACCGAAATTTACGTAACCGCAATAGCCGCCGAGGATGTTCCAGGCGGTAGCGAGCACGATGAATTGCACCACCACGTAGCCGGCGAAGAAATAATAATCGTTGTTGAAGTAACGCAGCGCGACGAAGACAAGCAGGCCGACGAGAGCCGCTACGAGAAAGAATGTGAACGAGCGCACGGCCTATCGCCCCAGGAGGCCGGCGGGGCGAAACGCGAGCGTGAGCAGCAGCAGGCCGAACCCCACCGCCGGCGCCCAGGACGGCCCGTAGAAGGTCGCCGTCAGGCTCTCCACTATGCCAAGCAACATCGCTGCGATCAATGTTCCCGGCAGGCTGCCGAGGCCACCGAGCACGCAGATCGCAAACACCCGGCCGATATATTCGCGCCCGACCGATGGCTCGACCGGTTGAATCACGATCAGCAGCGCACCAGCGATCGATGCGGTCGCGATCGAAATGCCGAAGGCGATGCGCTTGATGCGTACCGGATCGATCGCCATCAGCCGGAGCGCCTGCTGATCCTGCGAGACCGCCATGATCGCGCGGCCAATGAATGTGCGCGACAAGAAGAGTTGCAAGGCGACAAACATCGCGACCGACAATGCGAACGGCACCAGCATGCGCAGCGGGAAATCCATGATCCCGAGATGCAGCGACGGCCCGATATAGGGCGCCTGCACGTAACGGTAATCGACGCCGAACACGAGGATCAGCGACACTTCGGTGACGAACAAAAGCCCGAAGAAGAACGCTAGCCCGCGCAGCGCTTCCTGGCCGCGTTTCTCGAACGACTGGTAATAGACCTGATAGATCGTGGCACCGAGCCAATAAAATAACGGCAGCACCAGGATGCTGGTCAAGATCGGGTCGAGGCCGAGGCGCGTATTGACGATATAGGCGATGTAGGAGCCGAGGATGATGAAGCCCGGATGGGCGATATTGACGATGTCGAGAATGCCGAACGAGATCGAGATGCCGTAGGTGACAGCGGCATAGAGGCCGCCGAGCAAAAGGCCGGCAATGATCGCGTTGATCAAGAGGTCGGCCTGAATACCCATCCTTACGCGTTCCCCCGGTTTCCGCGCGCGTTTAGGACCGGCGCGGTTTCGCGTGCGAGTGTGCGCAATTCGGCTGCGCTACTCAAGCTGCGCAGCAGCGTGATGCGGCTCAACCTCGGCATCGTCCCACTAGAGCGTGGGCGCGCGTTTAAGGCCGGCCCCGGCTTCGAGCACCGCGCAGACGGCAGCCGTATCCTTTGCGCCGTGGCCGCCCGCGAGCGCCGCCGCATAGACCGGCTCGCTCGCGCTGAACAACGGCGTCGGGCAGCCGAGATCGCGCGCGAATTCGCCGATGATCGCCATGTCCTTCTGCCAGGTCGAGATTTTCATCGTGGCCTCGTCGTAGCGGTTTGCCGCCATCATCGGTCCGCGCAACTCGAACACGCGCGAGTTGCCAGCCCCCGCTGAGACGAGCTTGAGGATTTGCTGTGGGTCGAGGCCTGCCTTCATGCCGAGTACTAAAGCTTCCGCGGTCGCCACGTTATGGATCGCGACCAGAAGATTGGCCACGAATTTCATGCGGCTGCCGTTGCCGAAAGTCCCAAGGTCGTGCGCCTCGCGCGCGAAATCGGAAAACAGCGGCATGAGCGAAGCGATGGTGGCGGTATCGCCGCTGGCATAGACAACGAGATCCTTGTGCTTCGCCTGTGCCCCGGTGCCGCTCAAGGGGCAATCGAGCATCACGTGACCCGCTGCGCGCAACGTGCGTTCGATTTTCTCCTTGTCGTCGAGCGAAAACGTGCTCAGCTCGACCACGAAACGCCGGTCAAGCTTGGCCGCGACGATCTCGCGCACCGTGGCCTTGAGCGCGCGCGGATCGGGAAGGCTCGTGAGGATCACGGGCGCCGCGCGCGCAAGCTCGCCAGTATTCGCCACAATCTCAATTCCAACCGCCTTGAGCTCGGCGTTGCGCGCCGCGTCGATGTCATAGCCGACGACACGCCAGCCGGCGGCCTTGAGATTCCGCGCGATCGCCCCGCCCATGATGCCAAGACCGACGATGCCGATTGTGCCTTTGCTACCAGCGCTCATTCGCCCCTCCCCTTACGCAGCAAACGGATCGGCCGCGCCTTCCGGCAGCGGCACCTCGAACGCGACGATGGTCATGGAGATCAGCGCGTAATAGCCGAGGAT
>JAYUHJ010000480.1:0-3064 GCA_043767065.1 Hyphomicrobiales bacterium
GCGCTCGAGCCCTATCTCGACCCGGCGCTTTTCGAAGCCGCGGCGCGGCGAGCCGCTCTCCTGCAAATCGGCGGCGACGAGGTTGTGCGCGCGCACGGACTTCTGTCGCCCGACGAGATCGCCGAAGCCCTCGCCAAATACCTCGGCCTCGAGATCGACCCGCTCGACGACGACGCTCCGCCGGACTCCGAGCGTATCCTCGAAGCCGCCAAGACCGGCGTGCTTCGCCGCATAGACTCCGACGGCCGCGCGCGCATCACGCTGGCGCCGCGCGGCAGCGGGATTGCCCGCCTCGGCGCCGCGCTCGAGCGCGATCCGCGCCTTGTCGAAGGCCTGCGGCTGGCCTCGCCCGAACGCTTGTCGGCCTACGTGCGCCGGATCGGCGCCACCGAGCTTGCCCGCGAGGCGGTGCTTGGTCTGCATAGCCGGCGCCCTGATCTATCGGCCGCCGAGCGAGGATCGCAGAGCCTGCGCGTGTTTGCGGGGCTGATCGCCGCAGCCGCGCTTGCACTTGGACTCGTCTCACCGGCCGCGCTCTTGCTCGCGACGGAAGGATTCCTCGGGACCGCGTTCCTCGCCTGGATCGGGCTGCGTCTGCGCGCCTGCTTCGTGCGTCCGGAGGGAATCGAGCCGCTACGCGTGCCGGAACGGGCGCTCCCCGTCTACACGATCGTGGTGCCACTCTATCGCGAGGCACGCATCGTCCCACGGCTCGTCGCGGCGCTGCGCCGTTTCGATTACCCGCTCGAAAAATTGGACATTAAGCTCGTGGTTGAGGCCGACGATCCCGATACCCGCTACGCCATCGCCCGCCTCCGGCTGGGCGCGCCGTTCGAGGAGATCGTGGCCCCGTTCGCCGGGCCGCGCACCAAGCCCAAGGCGCTGGCAGCGGCGCTGCCTTTCGCGCGCGGCAGTTTCCTCGTGGTCTACGACGCCGAGGACGAGCCCGACTCCGACCAGTTGCGCAAGGCGCTCGCCGCTTTCCGCGGCGCGCCGCAATCGCTCGCCTGTGTGCAGGCGCGCCTGACCATCGACAATGCGTCGGACAACTGGATCACGCGCCAATACACCGCCGAATACGCCGCTCTGTTCGACGTCTTCCTTCCCTCCCTCGCCCGCATGCGGCTGCCGATCCCGCTCGGCGGCACCTCGAACCACTTTCGCACCGAAATATTGCGCCACGTCGGCGGTTGGGACCCCTTCAACGTCACCGAGGATACCGATATCGGCATTCGGCTGGTTCGCTTCGGCTATCGCATCGGCACGATCGACTCCACCACCTACGAAGAAGCACCGGCGAAATTCATGCCGTGGCTGCGGCAGCGGACGCGCTGGTTCAAAGGCTGGGTGCAGACTTACCTCGTGCATATGCGCGCGCCGCGGCGGCTGATGGGCGAGCTGGGTCTGCGCGGATTTCTTGCCTTCCAGCTTCTGGTCGGCGGCACGGTGCTCGCGGCGCTGGTGCATCCGTTCTTTCTCGGTCTGGTTATCTACGACGCTTTGAGCGGCGTGTTCTCCGTTCCAAGCGAAATGACGACCGAAGAGCTGCGCCGCGGATTGGCGCTCAGTGTCCTTGCGGCCGGCTATGCGGGCTCCGCACTGATCGGCCTCATCGGCCTGAAGCGGCGGCGGATGCTGAGGCTGGCGCCCGTACTCGTGACGATACCTTTCTATTGGCTGTTGCTTTCGCTTGCCGCCTGGCGGGCGCTGTACCAGTTCATGCGTGCGCCCTACAAATGGGAGAAGACCGAACACGGCTTCGCACGCACCTCGCGGCGCCAGAAGCAGACTCGGCCGGCCCGGCCTGTCAGAGTCGGCGCTTCAGGTCGGCTGCGGCCTGATCCGCGCTCCGCTTGAGGTTGAACGGCGCGACGAAGCGGCCTTCTTTATCCATCAAGTACACGATAGCCGAATGGTCCATGGTGTAGCCGCCGCCGTCGAGCGGAACTTTCTTCGCGTAAGCCCGATAGGTCCTGGTCACCGCCTCGATCTCGGCCGGCGTGCCGGTGAGGCCGATGACGCGCGGATGGAAGCTCGAAACATAGTCCTTGAGCTTTTCCGGCGTATCGCGCTCGGGGTCGACGCTGATGAACAATGCCGCGGTCTTGTCGGCGTCGGACCCCAGCCGCTTCAGCACCTCGGACATCTCGAATAGCGCGGTCGGACAAATATCCGGGCAATGGGTGAAGCCGAAGAACACCAGGAACGGACGGCCCTTGAAATTCGCCTCAGTGACGACACGCCCATTGTGATCGAGCAGCCGGAACGACCCACCGACCGACGAAGGCTTGGTCGTCTCGCCGGGTAGAACGTAAAGCATCGCTGCCACGAGCATCGCGGCACCTGCGACAAATGCGCCGAGCACCGCGGCGATTCGGGTGGATTGCTTCATCGATCGACTCTCGTGCGCCCGCTCAGAGGCAATAAGCGATGCCGGCCACGACCATGTCGAAAAATACAGCCGTGCCGAAATAGGCCCACAACACCGCCGCCGCGCCGACCGCCGCTACGGCAATCATGCCGACCCCAAGCAAGGCGGCCTGGCGCAGACGTGTGGAGCGGTTTGCCTCGGCGATGGTGGCCATGTTCGTGTCCTGCGGTTCGCCCGGTTTCCGAGCGCGAACAACCATTAGGTATGTCGCCGCATCGATCTTGCTAGACCCGCGGGCGTTTGCGGTCAACGCGGCGGCCAAACCGCCTTTTCCTAAGGCCGGCCCGAACGCTGCTCGTTGAGTTGGAGCGGACGGAGGGAATCGAACCCTCGTATGCAGCTTGGGAAGCTGCCGTTCTACCATTGAACTACGCCCGCGAACTCTGATTATTCAACATTTTTGGCTTGTCGAAAAACATTGGGCTCTTTTTGGGCTCTCAGTTTTATCCGATCCGGGCGGTATTCACAAAGCGGTGAAGCGCCAGCCGTTGGCACCTGGTTGGATATGTCCGAACCGAGATGATGTCCGCTATTGACCGATGCTGTTGAAAAAGGATTTTGAGGGAGGTCCCGGGAAACATTGATTCAAGATCATGCACCGGGACGCAATCTTGATTCAAAAAACCATTCACG
>JAYUHJ010000481.1:0-7221 GCA_043767065.1 Hyphomicrobiales bacterium
GCGTGATCGGTCCGAGGAAGGCGACCACCGCCGCGATCGGCCGTGCCAACAGGAGCGAGGTCCGCTCCGGATGATTGATGGCGATCGTCTTGGGCAAGACTTCGGAGAAGATCACGATGATCGCGGTCATCACCAGCGTCGCATAGACAATGCCGACCTCGCCGAACAAGATCAGCAGGACACCGGCGGCCAATGAGGAAGCCGCGATATTGGCGAGGTTGTTGCCGAGCAGGATCGCTCCGATGAAGCGCTCCGGCTTTTCCATCAGGCGGTTGACGATCGCCGCTCGCTTGTCGCCGGCGTTCTCAAGCGCGGCCATGCGCGCGGCCGATGCGGCGGTGAAGGCCGTCTCGCTGCCCGAGAAGAAGAAGGAAACAACCAGGCAGACGAATATCGCGCCGACGACGATGATTTCGATCGTATCCATGGGCCGATCTTATTTAGAGACGATTGCGCTCGGCGTCGAGCAGCGCGCGAACCCGCTCCGGCGCTACATCCGCCGCGACGAAAGCCTTGCCGATGCCGCGCGCCAGCACGAACACCAGTGCGCCGCGGCGCACCTTCTTGTCCTGCGCCATGAGTGCGAGCAGACCTTCCGAATCCGGCAGCGCGCCGGGAACATCCTTCAGCCGCGTCGGAAGCCCGGCCGCGGCTAAGTGCGCGGCGACCCGGTCCGCGTCCTTGGGGTCGCAGAACTTGAGCTGCGCCGAGAGGCGGAACGCCAGCACCATGCCGATGGCGATACCTTCGCCATGCAGCAGCCGATCCGAGAATCCTGTCGCGGCTTCGAGGGCGTGGCCGAAGGTATGGCCGAGATTGAGGAGCGCCCGCTCGCCGCTCTCTCGCTCGTCGCGGCCGACGATCTCCGCCTTCATGCGGCACGAGGTGGCGATCGCGTGCGTGCGCGCCGCGCCGCCGGAGGCGAACACGGTGCGCCAGTTCTGCTCGAGCCACGCGAAAAACTTCTCGTCGCCGAGCAGACCGTATTTGGCGACCTCCGCGTAACCGGCGCGGAACTGTCGCGCCGGCAGCGTGTCGAGCGTGCCGGTGTCGGCGAGCACCAGGCAGGGCTGATGGAACGCGCCGACGAGGTTTTTGCCTTGCCGCGTATTGATCCCGGTTTTGCCGCCGATCGAGGAATCGACTTGCGCCAACAGCGTCGTCGGGATTTGCACTACGTCGACCCCGCGCCGCGCCACCGCCGCCGCGAAGCCGGCGACGTCGCCGATCACGCCGCCGCCTAGCGCAATCACCAGATCGTTGCGCTCGATCTTGGCCGCCAGGATCGCATCGACCGCGCGCTCGAGCGTGGCGAAGTTCTTGGAACCTTCACCCGGAGTAATGATCGAATTGGCGTGACGCAGGCCGGCGCTCGCGAGCCCCTGTTCGAGGCGCTGAAGATGCAACTTCGCCACCGTCTCGTCGGTGACGACGATCGCGGCGGAACCCGGCCTGAGCTTGGCGATGCGCGCGCCGGCCTCGTCGATCAGGCCGGCGCCGATCACGATGTCATAGCTGCGCGCGGGAAGATCGACGCGCACCACTTCCTGCGCGGCATGCGGGGCGGCTTCGCTCCTTGCGCTTTCATTTTTGGCGCTCATGGGCGCGCTTCCTTTGGCGCTCCGGGCGAGGGTAGCGTGCCCCCGAGTATCCGTTCCAGCTCCGCCACGATCGCTTCCATCGTGGTCTCGTGCGGATTGTCCTGCGAGACGACGACGATGTCCGCCTCCGCGAGCACCGGCTCCCGCTCGGTGAGCAACCGCTTCAGCGTGGCCTCCGGGTCGCCGTTCATGAACAGCGGGCGGTCGTTCTTGCGCTTGATCCGGCGCAAGAGCACCGCGTAGTCGGCCTTGAGCCAGACCGAAATCCCTTGCGCGCGGACCTTCGCGCGCGTGTCCGGGTTCATGAACGCGCCGCCGCCGGTGGCCACCACCCGCGGGCCGCTCTCCAGGATGCGCGCGATCACCTTGGCCTCGCCGGCGCGGAAATAGGGCTCGCCGTGCTGGGTAAAAATGTCCGCGATCGGCATGTCGGCGGCCTTCTCGATCTCGGTATCGGCGTCGACGAAAGAAAGCTCGAGGCGCTGGGCCAGGCGGCGGCCGACCGAGGTCTTGCCCGATCCCGGCATGCCGACGAGCACGACCGAGCGCGCGCCGAGCCGTTCGCGCAACGTTTCCACGCTTCGCGCCGACTCCTCGCCCTGGCTTGCGCCGGTCATTCCATATTCTCCGGATTGGGGGCGGAACCTACACGATCCGCCGTGCCGGGCAATCATACGCCGGACCTTGCCATCACAAGGTAAACGGCGCTTATTTCGCACGTACGAGGGGCGTGAAGCCGAATCGGGCGCATCCGGAATGCCGAGCCTCATCCGATTTCTGACCGTCGTCGGGATCATCGCCGGCCTGGGCTTCGCCGGGATGTGGTCGCTCGCCAATCTCGTCGAGCCTGAGCCGCGCGAGATGACCTCGACCATCCCACAGGACCGGCTCGGCAAGTGACGGCGCGGCGCGATGCTCGGCGCGAAGGGCGCTCGTTCGCCCTGATCGAACTTTTCCTGGACATGATCGCGACCGAGCGCGGCGCGAGCCGCAACACGCTCGACGCTTACCGGCGCGATCTTGAAGATTACGCGGGCTTTCTCGCCGGGCGCGGACGCGATGCGGGCGCTGCGACCACCGACGAGATCCGCGCGTATCTTGCGGAACTGAGCCGCCGCGGCCTCGCCGCCACCTCGGTCGCGCGGCGTCTTTCCGCCGTTCGCCAGCTGCATCGCTTTCTTTATGCCGAAGGCAAGCGCGACTCCGATCCCGCCGCTGTGCTGGAAGGTCCGCGGCGCGGGCGTCCGCTGCCGAAAGTTCTCTCGGTCGCCGAGGTCACGGCGCTGATTGCAGGCGCCCACGCCGCGGTCGCGGCGAAGGACTCGAGCCCGGTGGAAACCCTGCGTGCCGCTCGCCTCGCTTGTCTGTTGGAAGTGCTCTACGCCACCGGGCTCCGAGTCTCCGAACTCATCGCTTTGCCTGCGGGCGCCGCGCGCGCCGACGCCGAGACGATCAATGTCCGCGGTAAAGGCAACAAAGAGCGCCTAGTGCCGCTCGGCGACGCGGCGCGGCGCGCCATGCGCGTCTATCTCGATCTTCGCGCTGCGGCCGCGAAAGGGAAAAAGGCGGCGGTCGGCGAACAGCGTTGGCTGTTTCCATCTTTCGGCGAGAGCGGGCACGTCACGCGCCAGCACGTGGGGCGCGAGCTGAAGGCGCTCGCTATTTCGATCGGCACCGATTCGAGGAAGATGAGCCCGCATGTGCTGCGTCACGCCTTCGCCAGCCACATGCTGCAGAACGGCGCTGATCTCCGCGTAGTGCAGCAGCTGCTCGGCCACGCCGACGTTTCGACCACCCAGATCTATACCCACGTGCTCGATGAGCGCCTGAAAAGCCTGGTGCGCGACCTGCACCCGTTGTCCGACGACTAGCCCGCGGCTTCGCTTGACTCGCTCAATTGTGGCGGGCAGCTTCGCCCGGCCGCAAAAAATATGGGTCGATGCGCACCTATCTCGATTTTGAAAAACCTGTCGCGGAACTCGACGCCAAGCTCGATGAGCTGCGGGCGGAGTCCGACGCCGGCGATGCCGCCGCCAATGCCGACGAGATCGCCAGGCTCGAGGCGAAGTCCGCGCTGGCGCTGCGCGAGCTCTATTCGAATCTCACGCCCTGGCAGAAAACGTTCGTCGCGCGCCATCCGAACCGGCCGCACTTTTCCGACTACGCCGGTCGCCTGTTCGCCGAATTCACGCCGCTCGCCGGCGACCGCAAGTTCGGGGAGGACGCGGCGATTTTGGGCGGCTTCGCGCGCTTCCGTGGCGAGAGCGTTTGCCTGCTCGGCCAGGAGAAGGGCTCCACCACCGAAGCCCGCATCAAACACAATTTTGGAATGGCGCGGCCGGAGGGCTACCGCAAAGCGGTGCGGCTGATGGAACTCGCCGAACGTTTCGCGATCCCAGTAGTTACGCTCGTGGATACGGCAGGCGCCTATCCTGGCATCGGCGCCGAGGAGCGCGGCCAAGCGGAAGCCATCGCGCGCTCGACCGAGACTTGCCTCGCGCTTGGTGTTCCCAATGTCTCGATCATCATCGGCGAGGGCGGATCGGGCGGCGCCATCGCCATCGCCACCGCCAATACCGTGCTCATGCTCGAGCATGCGATCTACAGCGTGATTTCGCCCGAGGGCGCGGCGTCGATCCTGTGGCGCGACACGTCCAAGGCGCAGGAGGCGGCGACCAATATGAAGATCACCGCGCAGGATCTGATGCGTCTCGGGATCGTGGACGAGGTGATCGCCGAGCCGCCCGGCGGCGCCCATCGCCACCCCGATGCCGCAATTGAGGCCACCGGCGATGCGCTCGCCGGTGCGCTCGAGAGCCTGAAAGGGCTTTCGCGCGAGGAAGTACGCGCCCGCCGCCAGCGCAAATTCTTGGCGATTGGCCGCAATTTGTGACCGAATCGGCGGCTATCCCCGCCATTAGCCGTTCGTTCACGTTGTTTGGAGCGGCCCCGCTGCGATGCTTGCGGTAACAGGCTGTCAAGGGTAACGATTTATGAGCATGAGGGTGGTGCTCATTTCCGGGGGTTTCTGTTGACCCGTTCCATTCTCTCCCGAGCGCGTGTCGCGGCATTGGCTGCCGCATGCACTGTCGTGCTTGCCGGCTGCAACTATGAAACTGCCGGCTTGTTGGGCCTCGAGCCCAAGCACATGAAGCCGCTGACCCCCGAGCTGGTCTCCCTCATCGAACAGAAGGGGATGACCAAGCAGTCGCCGATTCTGCTGCGTATCTTCAAGGAAGAGGCAGAAGTGGAGGTCTGGAAGCAGACCGCCGCCGGCGACTACGAGCTCCTGAAGACCTACCCGATCTGCCGCTGGTCCGGCGAGCTCGGCCCGAAGATCAGGGAAGGCGACCGGCAGGCGCCGGAGGGCTTCTACGCCATCACCCCCGGCCTGATGAATCCGCGCTCGAACTATTATCTCGCCTTCAACCTCGGCTATCCGAACGCCTATGACCGCGCGCACGGCCGCTCCGGTGCGCTGCTGATGGTGCACGGCGACTGCTCCTCGCGCGGCTGCTACGCCATGACCGACGAGCAGATCGGCGAAATTTTCGCGCTTGCGCGCGACTCGTTCGAGGCCGGCCAGCAATCCTTCCAGGTCCAAGCCTATCCGTTCCGCATGACGCCGATGAATATGGCCAAGCACCGCAACAGCCCGCACCTGGCATTCTGGAAAATGCTGAAAGAAGGCAACGACCACTTCCTGCTGGCCAAGCAGGAACCCAAGGTCGATGTCTGCGGCAAGAAATACGTGTTCAACGCGATCCCGTTCGATCCGGCGTTGCCGTTCGACGCGGCGCGTCCGTGCCCGCCGATCGATCAGCCGTTCGAGATCGCTCAGGCGGTTAGCCAGAAGCGCGACGCCGACGAGCGTGAGTTCGCTTCCTACGTCAGCCGCGGGGTTGCCACTGTACCGGTGATCACCGGCCGCGACGGCGGCATGCATCCCGTGTTCGCCGCGGCGATCGAGCGCAAGCGCATGCCGCAGGACGATCAGCGCGTCATCGCGGCCGCACCCGTGCCGGGCTCGATACCCGCCACCACCCGTCCGCCGCGCTCCGACGATCTGACCGCTTCGACGCCCGAAGGCCCGTCGGTGATTCCCGCGGCGGCGACGCCCGCGTCCAGGCCCGGCATCTTCGCGCGCTGGTTCGGCGGCACCGAGGTCAGAAGCGCACCGGCGGCCGCTGCACCGGCCGTGGCGCCGACGCCGCAGCCCCGTCCGCAGACCGTTGCCGCGCCGCCGCGCAAGCCGCAGCCGCCGACGCCCGCGGAAGCGAAAGACAAGCCCGCGGCCCCCGCGCTCTTGCCGGGCTCGACGCCGATCGTCTCCTCCGGCGGCTTCTCGTTCCGTTAGCGATCATCCGTCATCCTGAGGTGCCCGCGCGAAGCGCGGGCCTCGAAGGATGACGGTTTCGCGTGACGTTGCCGAACGCAATCCTTCGAGGCTCGGTCGCTTCGCGGCCTCGCGCCTCAGGATGAAGTTCTTCGTCACGCGTAGCGGCCGTGGCAATGCTTGTACTTCTTGCCCGAGCCGCACGGGCAGGGCTCGTTGCGCCCGACCTTGCCCCAGGTCGCCGGGTCCTTGGCGATGCGCTCGCGCGCCGGCGTGCGTGCCGCCTCGGCGGTGATGGTTGTCGTAGCGAGCGCCATCTCGTCCTCGCCGGTGACCGGATTGAAGTGGTGCGCCTCCATGGCCGGCAGCTCGCCCATCGTCGGCGGCGCCTGCGTCACGATCTCGATGCGCAACAGCTGCCCGGTCACCGCCTCGCGCAATTTCGTGAGCAAAGCGTCGAACAGCGTGAACGCCTCCTGCTTGTACTCGTTCAGCGGATCGCGCTGCGCGTAACCGCGAAATCCGATGACATGGCGCAGGTGCTCGAGCATCACCAGATGCTCGCGCCAAAGGTGGTCGAGCGTTTGCAGCAGGATCGATTTCTCGACGTAGCGCATGATCTCGGCGCCGTACTTGGCGACCTTGCCGGCCATGGTTTCGTCGGCCGCCCGCACGATGCGCTCGCGCACCTCTTCGTCGGCGATGCCTTCCTCTTTGGCCCACTCGTCGACCGGAAGCTCCAGGCCGAACAGGTTCTTGACCTCTTCGCGCAGGCCCTTGGCGTCCCATTGCTCCGGATAAGCGGCCTCGGGGATGTGCTTGGTGACGAGGTCCCCGATCACCGAATGGCGCATGTCGGTGACGGTCTCCGACACGTCGGCCTCGCGCATCAGCTCGATGCGCTGCTCGAATACGACCTTGCGCTGGTCGTTCATCACGTTGTCGTACTTGAGCAGGTTCTTGCGGATATCGAAGTTGCGCGCCTCGACCTTGCTCTGCGCCTTTTCCAACGCCTTGTTGATCCAGGGATGGACGATCGCCTCGCCCTCCTTGAGCCCGAGCGTCCGCAGTCGGCCATCTGCTGGAACTTACCCTACCCCCCGAGCACGATGTCAAGAAGGGCAAATGGTCTTTCGCGAATCTGCCCGTGGTGCCGCCGCATTTCGACCTTGCGCCGATCGAGCGCAGCGAGGCGCGGCTGAATGTGCTGTTGAAGCTCCTCAAGCGAAAGGATGTCGGCGCCATCGTCAATGCCTGCGATGCGGGCCGCGAGGGCGAGCTGAT
>JAYUHJ010000482.1:0-17005 GCA_043767065.1 Hyphomicrobiales bacterium
GCCGAACCGCGACGACGTGAAGGCCGGCGTGATCGCCTATCGCATCGCCGCCCACGCGGCCGATCTCGCCAAGGGCCACCCGGCGGCGCAGATGCGCGATGATGCTCTCTCAAGGGCGCGCTTCGATTTCCGCTGGCGCGACCAGTTCAACCTCTCGCTCGACCCCGAGACCGCGGAAGCCTTCCACGACGAGACCCTGCCGGCCGAGGGCGCCAAGGTGGCGCATTTCTGCTCCATGTGCGGGCCGAAATTCTGCTCGATGAAGATCACGCAGGACGTGCGGGATTATGCGGCGAAGCTCAATGAAAAGCAGGAAGGCATGGAAGAGATGAGCAAGAAATTCCGCGCAGGCGGGGATCGGATTTATGTGCCGATTCCAGGAGCAAAGCTCTGAGCTTAATACTGCCACGCCTCGCTTTTTCTCCGATGCGTGCCCACGTGATAGGGCCGGTTTATCAAATTGAGTATTAGGGCCACGGCCACCGTCTGAAACTGCGTACTGGCATCCACTTTCACGGCTCCAAGCTCATGATGCGTGTAGTTTGGAGCCTTCTTCCTTAGCTCTGCACATCGGTTGACAACACTTTGCGTTTGGAAAGTGGTTTCGATCTGATGGGCAAAATCATTCCGGATACGTCGGATGAGGCTCAGATCGTGGTACTCGTCTTCTGAAATGAGGCCAAGAAGGTAGCTCGTAGCAATCCGGGCGCTAAAAGAGCCCAAAGGAGCAAAGCCACCCTCAACGAGTTCGCGCGCCTCAGGCTTTTCGAGAAAAAATGCCAGCAGAATGTCCTTCAGTTGTTCTTCCAGAAAACCGGTGGAAATTAAGACTCTACCTCGATCACTCTCTAGATTTAGCGTTTGAATGAACGGCCAAAATTTTTCCAGATTCGGGTACTGCTTTTTCAGCGCATCGGGAATCGGTGGAATCGCGGCTGCCACTTCTTACCCTCCAGGCCTCGCATCCTCTGTCAGAGGCTTTGGCATGTGTCCGTTAGCGACCGCCCACGCGCTGAACTCTTCAAATTCCTTGCACGACGCCTCGTAGACAGCCACAAACTTATGAATAGCCCGCGCAATTGCCACAACAACCTCTAACTCGGAAATGGTCGCCTTGTCCGGCCCAGTCGAATGCTTCATCCAGTTGATGAAAGCGTTGTGGTCCTCGCCGGGCATCACCTTCTTCAGGAGACGAAACATGTACTCCTTCGTACTCTCAGGCAATTGCCCTTCCGCTGCCCCAGCTAGCGTGATCGCGCACTCAAATTCTTTCTTATGCATGTGCGCGATCGCCGCCTGAATTTGGCGCAACGCCGAGAGCTGTTTGGTGGTTTCCACTGTCACCGGTTTGCTTCCCACGCAATCGTGCTCCTATTTCGCGTCGCTCTACGTGTGCCATGCATCACGATTTGATACGAAGCGCCGCTTCAATTGTTTTCTTCTGAAATCGCTTATTGCTCCCATATGTGTCGAAGCAATTCGAAAGACCAATGAGTCCTGCACTAGCCTTCAAGGAATCATACCGCAGAACGCGCAAGATCCAAACAGCCATAATTTCGTTTTCGGCAACCGAACGCATCTGAGACCCAAGATCTCGAAATACACTCTGCGCCTGCTCCAATCGGGCAATCTCTTTGTCGGATAGATCAAAGCGTTCAACTTCCACTGATCCGTCAGCGTCATCGCTAACTTCTTTCCGACGAGCCTTGACGTTAGCAAACTCCGTTAATCGCCGTATCACTTCACCCCTGAGATCAAAAAATTTTCGGACTGGCGTACCAGCAAATGTCAAGGCCACCCAGCCGATGACAGCTCCAAGTATGCCTGCCGCGAGTGAGGCTAAAGCTGAGAAGCTCATCACTTGCGCTGAATCTCCCTTTTTGCGTTTCGTAGTACCCCATCTATCCTACAAACGGTCAACACCTGCAGTCAGCGCGGCCGATTCAATGACCCCCGACGAACGCGCCATCCGCGAGCTGGTCGCGACCTGGATGAAGGCGAGCCAGGCCGGCGACCTCGAGACCGTGCTCGGCCATGCCAATTGATTCGTCATGGCCGGGCTTGGCACCGCAAGTCGGGTTTACCCGACTTGCGGTAATCAATAGTGCGGAACTCGGGCAAGCCCGAGTTCCGATGCCATCCCGCTTAGGTTGGCAAGGCGGTATCACACAAATCGAGATCACCGGGTCTCGGCGCAGCAAGACCGCCCGCCTTCGGCGAGCGGGCTGCGCCGGCCCGGTGATGACGGGCGGTGGTACGCCCGGCGGCCAGCCCATCCGCCGCGCGGGCTACACGTTCACGATTTTTCGCCGGGAGCCGGACGGCAAATGGCGCCTCGCGCGCGACGCCAATCTGCTGGCGGGCGGGGCGTAGGCAGTTCGTATTTTCGTCATTCCGGTTGAGCGAAGCGAGGGCCGGAATCCATAACCTCCGTGCAAAAAATTTAGCTCAAGCGGCTATGGATTCCGGGCTCGCCACGCCTTCGCTCTTCGGGCGAAGGCGGGCGCCCCGGAATGACGAAAGAGCTACTGCAGGCCGTTCAGCAGACCCGCTTCTTGATCGCCAGCGTGACCGGAAGGAAGAGGATATCGGCCACGCAGGAGGCAGCCGTCACCGGAGCCGGTTTCGCAGCCCGCGCGCGCTTCTTGGCGGCGGCGTCAACTGGCGAAATGGCAGCGAGCGAGAACGCTGCGATCAGCGCGAAGGCGGCAACGGCCGCCAGGATTTTCCGAAGCATGTGGGTCCCCCTTGTGAGCGGCACCCGAGTGCCGCGGGCGGAAAGCCTACGCTGCATCGGGGCCGCCGATCTAGCCACTAAGACGAGAATTCGGTGGGGGGCCGGGCGGTAAGGCTCCGAGCGCGTGCTTCGCAACAATCATGCGACAGACGCCGCTCGCAGCCGATGGTTCGTGGCGCTCGCCTGGGGCAACCTCAGTTATTCCGCCCGCCGTCCGATTGATCTTTCATCCACCCGGACAAAGACGCGGGTTTTTCCTTGGCCTTCCTGGCAGGCTTCTTCTTGGCTGCGGCCGGCTCGTCGGGCGCCAGCCCCTCGGCCGCTTCCTTTTCCAATCGAAGCGCTTTCAGGCGCTCGGTCTTGGTACGAAGCGCCACGGCGGCGGATTCGTATTCGGCCATGGCCTTCTTGCCCTCTTCGGCCCGCTGCGCCTTCTTGAACTGAATGTTGGCCGCTTCCGTCTTCTTGTTGTCCGCCAAAGCGATCTCCTGTGGGTGAATTGCTCGTAACACGAGGGCCGGCCCGCTGCGCCAGCCTGATGCGTGCGGGCCTATTTCCCGGCGAGCTTGCGCAACGCCTCGTTGATCCGGTCCTGCCAGCCCGGCCCGGTCTCCTGGAAGTGCTCGAGCACGTCCTTGTCGATGCGCAAGGAGACCAGCTCCTTGGCGCCGGGCAGCGACGGTGTTTTCGGTGGGGCTTCCGGCGGCTTGGTCGTCGCCGCCTTGAACAGGGCGTCGGCGGCGTGCCGCGGATCGGTGGGCCTTCGATTCATCGCACCACCCTTAGCACCGCGCGGCGAAAAATGTTGGATTTCTCACGGGCCGCAGGCTGGACGCAGCCGGACCTCTCGTTGAATCTCATGCTCTCGCACCTATTGCGCGTTTCTCGCTGAGGTTGCAAACTAGTTGTGTGGGGAGGGGCATCGTGCGCGTTGTTGTCGTGTTCCTGGCGGCTTTGTTGCTGAGCGCATGTATCGCGACAAGGGACCCCTTCGTCTCGACGTCGGCGACAGTCCCATCGGGCAACTGGCGCATCGAGAGCCAGATGGATCCTGTCACCCGCGCCCCGCTGTCGAGCGCCCTCCTCGTGAGCCGCATCAGCTCGAATTCCGCCGTTCCCTATCCAAGGCCGGTCACCCTTCAACTCACCTGTTTCAAGGACCAGCCAATGGTCCGCTTGGCGTTCCAGTTCAAGGTCGGCACCAGCCCGAACTCGTTCCTTGGCTATAGTTTCGATGAAAAGCCCGGCCGCGATATCGACGCAAGATTTCTACAACAGCACGACACAGTTGTGATCGAGAACCGCGTTGAGGTCGAACAGTTCGCGAAGGAGTTGGCGACCTCAAGCGTTCTCTTAATTCGAATCCGTTCACTCAACGCCGGGCGGACCACGGCGGAATTCCGCGTCGATGGAGCGCCGGAGGCCATCAAGGCCGGATTCGCCGGGTGCCCCTTGTCGACCGACCCGCCGCGCCGCAGCAGAACTACCTAGCTTGGGTCGAGCGCCCGCGCCTCAGGACTTCGGCGCGTCGCGCTGAACCGCAGTCGCAACCGGTGAATTGCTTGCGGGCGCCGGGGTCAGGTGGGAAGCGGCGCGGAAGATCGGGTCGACCAATCCGTGGGCGATGCTGTGCACGTCGCCATGGCTCGGATCGATGCCGAAGCTCAATTTTTCCGGCTCTTTCTTGGGGATATACAGCGTTCCGAACAGCCAATCCCAGACCGCCAGGCAGCTCCCGAGATTCTTGTTGAAGTGAACCGGATTGTCGGAGTGGTGAATTTGGTGGTGCGCCGGACTCTGCAAAATACGTCCGAGCACGCCGCGAAACGGAATCCACAGGTGCGTATGCTGCAAATGAACATAGGCATGAACGAACAGCACGAGGATGATATTGCTGTCGGTGACGGCATACTGATAGGCCGTGATCCCGAACATGTAGTTCATGGAACCGTTCGCGATCCCGGTGACGATCGCCACGATGTTGCCGAACACCACCGAATCGAGCGGATGAACCCGAAACACGGTCAAGGGCGTCAGCACGTTCGCGCTGTGGTGAACCTTGTGGAACTCCCACAGGATGGGCACCCGGTGACTCAGATAATGATCGAGCCAGTAAGCCAGCTCATAGGCCAGGAAAAGCACCAGCGTGATCGAGGATCTGGACACGATTTCGGGTAGCGCCGTCGGCCGCACCGCGCCGAACGTGGCCACCAGCAGCTGTGTGACGCCGTTGCTGACGAACTGATACGAGAGCACCGCCCAGCCGAACACCAGGCCGAATACGAATACCGCGAGGAAGAAATAGGCGATATCGGCCCCGTGCGACGGGCTCGCCGTAATGCGCTTGGGGAAAAGCGCCCGGAGGATCGTCCTGAATCGAATAGGCCGATTTTTTTGACGGCGCTTGATGACCACGAAAACGGCGGCGACACATAGCGCACAGAGCAGCGACGTCAGCGAGAACGTGGAGCCGCTAGAAAAGAAAATGCTCTGCAGTTTCTTGAAGAACTGGAGCACCACTGCCGACAGGTCCACCGTCGCCTCCGCGGGATTTCAAACTCTCGAAATCCTTGCTCCGCGAGCGGTAAAATTTGCCTTAAGTCGACCCCTTGTATCCGCCGCAATAGGCGGCCGGCCCCGACAACATCACTTAGTCGCCCTCTGCACCCCCACTCCCAGCATCGCCAGCCCGATCTGCTCGAACATCGATTTCGCGAAGCGCCCGATCCCGGCGCGCATGTGCGGCGACCTATACGCGAGCGACTTGTGCGCGGGCGTCCGCTCCAGCGGCGCATCGCTCAGAAAATCGCCGAGCGAAAGCTCGCTCTCCGCGAGCGCCAGAGCGAACAGCGAATCGAGCCGCGGGATCAGCATGCGCCGCTCGTGCTGCCTCAGCGTAAAATAGCTGTCGCCGCCGCGCGCGCGCTTGTCGATCTCGCCGAGATTCTCGTTCTCGGCGGTGACGAACGTGCAAGAGGGGAACCGCGCGAGCAACCGCGCGCCCTCTTCATAGGATTCTGCATCCCGCTCCGGGATATAGAAGATGACGGTCTCGACGTTCTTCGCCCGCGCCTCGGCCACGTAGTCGGTCTCGCGCATCAGGTCGAAAAATTTCTTGAACGCGTGCGTGGCCACATCGACGACCTGCACTTCGGCGGAAGGCGCCGCCAGCCGGTCAAACAGGCTCACCTGATCCCGCACCTTCTCTAGGTCGATCACGGTGGCGCGGCCGAGGAAATGTGCGGCAAGCTTCGGATTCGCGGCGTTGGTGTCGAACACTTCGACGCCCTCGCGCGACTGCGAGAAATAGTCCACCAGCGCGCGCGCCAGGAGCGTCTTGCCGTTTCCGGCGCGTGCCGAACTTACGATGATCGCTAAATTTTTCGGAGCCGCAGCGGCTTCCGGCGTAGCCGACCCGGCTTCAGGTTCGGGCTCGGTGTTCAGTCGCGCACCGCGCGGCCGGCGAGCCGGTCGATGAGCGAGATCCGGTCGTACTCATCGCCCACCAGGTTGCACCAGGTCCGCACGTAGCCCCGCAGCACCAGCGAATAATTCGCGTTGTGCGCGCGCGCGTCCTTGTTCTTGATGAAGGTCGAGAACGGCACGCCGGCGAGCTCCACCTGCTCGCACGCCATCTCGTTGAGTTTCGGGATATTCAGCTCGAGCGCGCCCTTGGCCTGCTTGAAATAATTGTCGTACACGGCGCGGTCCCATTCGAAGAAGCTCGCGTCGTTGACGAAGTTCTTCACCACGTAATAAGCGCCGTCCTCGCAATAGGGCTGTATCTCGACGATCTCCTCGAGCGAGGACACCGAGGGCCCCAGGATGTGAAACATATGGAAGCCGTAGTCGCCGTCGGCCACCGCTTTGAAGAAACCGTTATCCTTGAACGCCTGCAGTGTGCGGCGCAAAAGTCCGGCGCGGATATCAACGATGGTGAGCTTCTCCTCGGCCGTATCGAGCGTATCGATGATCTTGATCTGGTCGGGCGTCGAGGTCAGGTCCACGATCTCGGTGACGTGAGGGTGGAAACGCTTCAGCGTGCCCCGCGGATATTCGGAGTCGAAGGCGCGCGCCTCGACGCCGTTGCCTTTGAGATAGTCGAGCACCGTGCGCGCGATCGTGGTCTTGCCGACGCCGCCCTTGTCGGCACCGATCACCAGGACCGTCGGCTTCTGTGTTCTTGCCACGCGTTCACCCTCGTCTGGCCGGGAATCCGGCCGGTTTCCGTCATAGCACTGCGGACATTATGCGCGGGAAATATGGCCGGCGCGACCCTGGAAATTCTCGCGAAATGGCTGGGGCTTAAGGAGCGATTTACCCGGGTGCGGTAGGATCGTCGCTGTCGGTTCGAGATTCGCCCGCGCGCTGCCGCCCCCTAGGACGCGGTTGAATCAGTTTCTGAACGAGTTGAAGCGGAATTGCAGCTCTCAAAGCTCGCCGCATCCCGCTGGACCGACTCACCAATTCACCCGCCGAAAAACCGCCTCTCGCGTGAAAGATCACGTTAATTGCGCAGCTAAAGCGGCCCTTTTTTTGCCGCCGCATTGCGCCTATATTCGAACTGTCGGCGCAAGCCGGCTATGGCGATAAACGCTCGTCGCAATAAACCTTTCGGACCCGGGGGCAGTACCCGGCGCCTCCACCAAAGCCCGGACTTCCAGAAGTTCAGACTGGCGGAAAAATTTTCGGGTTTCGGCGGGGGCGAAATAGGATCGACGAAGGTGTAAAGGACGTGGCTTTCGCTCGGCATGGTACCGCCGTTACCGGGCCATAACATAGTTGGCAACGACAACTATGCTCCGGTTGCTCAGGCCGCGTAAGCGGTTTGAAAGACCGAAATTAAGTCCTGGCGGGTAGCACCGTCAG
Source organism: Hyphomicrobiales bacterium (assembly GCA_043767065.1). Lineage (GTDB taxonomy): Bacteria > Pseudomonadota > Alphaproteobacteria > Rhizobiales > Xanthobacteraceae > JAHFPN01. The sequence continues at coordinate 7,607 of JAYUHJ010000482.1, forward strand.
GCGGGGTCCGGGGGCACCTGGCAACAGAAGCCCCCACTTCCATTTCAAGGATCACTGGCGGCCGCACAGGAAATCGGCTTCACTCCGCGCAGATTCGCGATGGCTGACCTCATCCGCTACGATTTGCTCGCCCAAGACGCGCTGCGCGGCGTCGTCCGCAAAGTGCTGATCGATGTCGCGCGCGAAGGCCTGAAGGGCGATCACCATTTCTACGTCGCCTTCGATACGCGCGCGCCGGGCGTGCGCATCTCCGACCGCCTGCATGCGAAATATCCCGAAGAAATGACCATCGTGCTGCAGCACCAGTTCTGGGATCTCACGGTGACCGAGCAGACCTTCGAAGTCGGCGTCTCGTTCGGCGGCACGCCGGAGCGGCTGCTGGTGCCGTTCACCGCGATCAAGGGCTTCTTCGACCCCTCGGTGCAGTTCGGTCTCCAGTTCGAGGTAACCAAGGACGCCGGCGCTCCGGCGCAAGACGTCGCCGCGAAGGAGCCGGCCGCAAAAAAGCTCGCGCACGACAAGCCGTCGCGTCCGGCGCCGCGCGGTGCCGCTTCTGAGCCCGAGGAGACGCGGCCGGTGCGCGGCTCGGTTCCGGCCACGCGGAAGAAAACGCCGCTTGCCAAAGTCGATAAACAAGGCGAACCCGCGCCGAAGCCCAAGGCCGGCGCCGAGATCGTCAGCCTCGACAAGTTCCGCAAGAAGTGAGCGAGGCGCTTCCGCTCGTGCTGGTCGTCGCAGTCGCCGAGAACGGCGTGATCGGTCGCGACAACGAGTTACCCTGGCGGCTGCCCGGCGACGCCAAGCATTTTTACCGCAAGACGATCGGCAAGCCGGTGGTGATGGGCCGCCAGACTTTCCTTTCCATGGGCAAGCCGCTGCCCGGCCGCGCCAACATCGTCATGACCCGCGATCCGGGTTTCCGCGCCGACGGCGTGCTGGTGGCTTTGGACCTTGAGTCCGCGCTCGCACTCGCCGCCAAGGAAGCCGCCCGCATGGGCGCGAGCGAGATCTCCATCATCGGCGGCTCTGGCGTATTTGCCGAAACTTTACCGTTGGCTTCGCGCCTCGAGATCACCGAAGTGCATGGCAAACCCGAAGGCGACACGCACTTTCCCGAGTTCGATCGCACAAAATGGCGCGAGACCAAGCGCGACGGCCCCCACCGGGAAAGCGGCGAGACGTTTCCCTATACGTTCGTAACGCTCGAGCGGCGCTGATCAGCGGCGCTCTACGGGAATATCAGCCCACGGATCACGCACCAGTGGTCGTGGCGCACTGGGCCGTTGCGGCGTAGCGCCCGGCGGCGGAGGCACATCGACCGGCGGCGGCAAAGGCGGCAGCGGTATGCGCCCCGTGGACAACGGGGACGGAGTTCCCGCCGGCGGCTCGACCAGAATCGGCGGCACGCCCGGCGGCCTCGCGTCCCGCTTTTCGATTTCGCGCATCTCGCGCTCCATCGCGCGCAACGCGATCGCACCCGCGAGCGCCGCGGCTTCGATCCGGCGTTCGGGCGCGGCGATCGGCCCGCTCCAGCGCACAATGGCGCCCGGCCGCACCGAGAGCGCCTCGGGCGTCGGCGCTTCGAGCTCGATCGTCGCATCGAGCAGCAGGCGCGGAAGGTCGATGCTGCCGAGCGCGGCGACCTGCACCTGCCCGGCACTCGCCCGCACCGAGCTAACGCGGGCGATCCCGGCGACCAGTGTCACCGGCGCTTCGACGCGCGCGAGCGCGAGCGGCCCGCGGGTGAACAGCGAAGCAAGCAGCAACGCGGTCTTGGTCTCGTCGGGCGGCGGATTGCTAGTGGTGGCGAGCACTGCTGCAAGCGCGGCGGGATCGAGCTGGGCGATCTCGAAACTCTCCATCGCCAGAACCCCTTGTCCGGCAAGGCTCGCCACCAGCGCCGTGGGCGTCTTCCCGCTGCCGGCGAAGACGAGCGTCAGCTCGCCGCGCCCGCTCAGATCGGTTTTGATCCCCGCCCCCGCGAGCAGGCGCGCGAGATCGGCGCCGGAAAGCACCGCGCGCGCTTCCAGCGCAAGCGCCTCGCCGCGCGCGAACTTGGCACTCCCGGTCAAGCGCCCGCCGCCGAGCGAAGCGGAAAAGGACTCGATCGCGGTCTCGGCCGCGCCGAATTTCAGCGAGAAGCGCGCATCGTCGGCGACGAGCGGCCCGCTCAGGGCAAGTTTGGCTACTTCCAGTTCTAGGCTGCCGGCTGCGCCTTCGAACGGCACGAGTCCGAACGGCGCGTCGGCCCATAGCGCGTTGGCCCTCGCCGGCCCTGCATTTCCAAGGCTTAGGGCGAGGATGGCGGGAAGCTCCGCGCGGTCAATGGCGATCCGGCCCGACACCGCCAACGGTGACGCGGTCGCCAGCGCAAGACGACCGCTCACGCGCGTTTCCGCGACGGCGAGTTTGATGTCTTCCAGCGCGAAGCCTGCATCGCCACGCACGATACGTAGAGTCCCAGCCGCAGGCAGCAGCCGCGCGCTCGCGCGTGCGAAAGCGGCCGCGAGCGGACGCAGGTCCGTGGCCTCGATGCGTAATGAAAGCTTCGGGTCGATCCGGCCATCGGCATTGCGGCCGATCTCGCCCTCAGCATCGACCCGGCTGCCGGGAGCCGTGAGGCGCGCGGTCATGGCGAGTGCGCCATTGCGCGGCCCGGCCGCAGTGAATTCGAGCCGCGCTTCGCCCGGTGCCGCGGCGCCCGGCGAGATGCCGAAAAAGCTTGCGAGGCGGCCGGTGTTTGCCGCGGTAAGCATGAGCCGCGACTCCGAGAGCATTAGCGCGCCCGCATCGAACTTGGCTTGCAGGCCCGCGTCGATCTCGGCCAACCGCGCGGTCGCCTGGATCACCGCCGGCGAGCCGGGGCCGGCGTCGGAGACCGTCCCGGAGATTTTGAGCGGCGTCAGCGCCTCGGCGATGCGGCGCGTGAGCGTTGCTGCTTCGCCTTCCCCGAGCCAAGCCTCGACCATCTCGCCGAGTCCCTCGGCCTTGCGCAAATCCGCATCGAATGTGGTGCCTCTTCCGGCTTGCTCCAGTTCCGTCTTGATCGTTACGCGCCCGCCGATCTTGAGACCCACGTCGGGAACAGCAGCGACCGCCGCGCCCGAAAGCCAGCGCACGAACCCGCCGGGATCCTCTGCTTCGAGCAGCACCTCGCCCGAGAACAGCGCGTCGCGCGCTCCGCCGGTGGCGCGCAGCAGACCGCGGCCCGGTAGTTTCGCCTCAAACCGCTCCAGCGCAAGGCCTTCCGGGCGCACAAGTAAATCGGCGCGCACTTCGCGCAGCACGCCTCCGCCGGCGGAAATATTTTCAACCGTGACGCCAAGCCGCCCCGAATAGGGCAGCGCGCCAGCGAGCGCGATCATGTCCTTGAGCGTGGCGAACGCCGGGCCGATGCCGCGCGGCGCGTTCGGCGCAGCCGCCGGGCGATCCAGATCGATCCGCCGCGCGGCGAGCGTGCCGTCGATGCGGCGCGCCGGCGGCTCGAAGCGCACCTGGCCCGTAAGCTCAATGGGCGCCTCGGAATTGGCGAGCGTCAGCTGCAATCCTTCAAGCAGCACGAGCGCCGCGCTCGCGCGCGTATTCATGGAAATCCGCGCCGGTCCCGAGCCCGCGCGCCAGGCGATGGTCGTCTTGCCGTCGAAGCGCGGCACCGCGTCGGCGACCGCGAGCGTGCCGTCGGCGTCGAGCGAAATTCCCGCCTCGGCACTCTCGACCGAAAGCCGCAAGCGGCCGGAGCCGTCCGGCCCGACGCGGCCGAGATTGATGCGCGCGCTCCAGCGCCGGTCTTTCAGCATCGCGCTGACGTCGAGGCGGAACGGCCCGGCGAGCGAACGCAGCTCGCCGCTGGCGCGGACATCCGCGAATTCGTGTACCGCGCCATTGGCGCGATCCTCGACCTTCAGCGTGCCGTTGATGATCGAGATGCGCGAGATCGCAAGCTGATCCGCCTCCAGCCGCGGCGCCGGTAGCGGGAACGTCACCTGTCCGCCGCTCTCGATCACGATACCCATGCTTGGCCGCCTCAGCACCAGCTCTTCGGCCTCGATCACGCCGCGCATCAGCGGCCCGAGCGAAAGCAAGCCTTGAAGTTGCGCCGCGCGCAGGCCGGCGGGGCCGCCGATCTCGATGTCGTTCAGCAGGAACGAGGGCTGCGGCAGGATGGTCGCTGAAATATCGCCGCGGATTTTCACCGGCGCGCCGGCGAGCGCGCTGGCGCGGCTCTCGAAGGTAGTCCGCCAAGCGTTCCAATCGACGAACGCGGGCGCCGCCAGCGCCGCCGCGATGGCCGCGATCAGGATCAGGGCAAGCCCCAGAAGCGTGTGCTGCACGCGGCCTTCCTCGCGTCCGCCGAAATCCCCGTACCCAAGATCGGACGGCGCGGCCCCGGGCTCAAGCGAATTATATGATCCCGTCATCACCGGGCCGCCGCAGCCCGCGAGCTGCAGGCGAGCGGTCTTGCTGCGGCGAGACCCGGTGATCCCGATACATATGGCAGAGCCTTGCCAGCCTAAGCGGGATCGCCGGGTCAAGCCCGGCGATGAAGGGAAAATGAGGGCTACTTCAGAGCGTCAAAATCTTGCCCGGATTCATGATGTTCTGCGGGTCGAGCGCCAGCTTTATGGCGCGCATCACGCCGAGCGCCGCCTCGCCGTGCTCGGCCGCAAGGTACTTGCGCTTGCCCTGGCCGACCCCGTGCTCGCCGGTGGAAGTGCCGTCCATGGAGAGCGAGCGCTCCACCAGCCGCTCGTGGAACTTGCGCGCGCGCTCGATTTCATCCTTGTCGTTGGGGTCGAACAGCACCGAGACGTGGAAATTGCCGTCGCCCACATGGCCGACGATGGGCGCCACCAGCTTCATCTCGGCGATGTCCTTCTGCGTGGCCACCACGCACTCGGCCAGCCGCGAGATCGGCACGCACACGTCGGTGGCGAAGCCGGTGGCGCCCTTGCGCAGGTTCATCACCGCCCAATAGGCATCGTGGCGCGCCTGCCACAGCTTGGTGCGATCCTCGGGCTTGGTGGTCCAGGCGAACGGCCCGCCGCCGAATTCCGTCGCGATCTGGCCGAAGCTCTCCGATTGCTCCGCGACCGAGGCATTCGAGCCGTGGAATTCGAGAAACAGCGTCGGCGTCTCCGCCAGCGTGAGCTTGGAATAGGCGTTCGACGCCTTCACCTGCAGCTCGTCGAGCAACTCGATGCGGGCGACAGGAATCCCGGCCTGGATGGTCGCGATGGTCGCGTTGCAGGCGGCCTCGACCGACGGAAACGGGCACACGCCCGCCGAAATCGCCTCCGGAATACCGGCGAGCTTGAGCGTCAGCTCCGTGATGACCCCGAGCGTGCCTTCGGAGCCGACGAACAGCCGCGTGAGGTCGTAGCCCGCCGACGACTTCTTCGCCCGGCGCGCCGTCGTGACCACCTCGCCGTTGGCGAGTACGGCTTTCAGCGAAAGTACATTGTCCTTCATGGTGCCGTAGCGCACCGCGTTGGTGCCCGAGGCGCGCGTCGCGGCCATGCCGCCGAGCGAGGCGTCGGCGCCCGGATCGATCGGGAAGAACAGGCCCTGGTCGCGCAGATATTCGTTCAACTGCTTGCGCGTAACGCCAGGCTCGATCACGCAATCGAGATCCTCGGCATGCACCTTGAGCACCCGGTTCATGCTCATGAGATCGATGCAGACGCCGCCGAGCGGCGCGTTGACGTGGCCCTCGAGCGAGGTGCCGGTGCCGAACGGGATGACCGGCACCCGGTGCTCGGCGCAGATGCCGATTACGCCCTGCACATCTTCCGTAGAGGCCGCATAGACCACCGCGTCCGGCGGCTCGTTGTCGAGCCAGGTCGTGGTGTTGGCGTGCTGGCGCCGCACCGCTTCGGAAGTAACGAGCTTGTTGCCGAAACGGGCCGCGAGCGCGGCGATCGTACGCTCGATCGCGGCCGGCTCCCGCTGCTTCAGGGCTTCGGACATCGACTTCCTCCCCAGCGACCTTAGCAAACGCTCAGCCCTGCGTCAGTTGCCGCCGCGGGCAGTGCGATGCATGATAGTTGCAAGAACAAGAAGAAATGGCGGGGATGGAATGTCGCGCCGCAGGGGGATCGAGCCGGTTTATTTCGCGCCCTTCGTCTCCTCGACGATGACGGTCGAGCCGGCCTGGATCGACTATAATGGCCATCTCAACATGGCCTATTACAACGTCCTGATCGACCGGGCCGTGGACGAGGCCTTTGCGCTCGTCGGGCTCGGACACGACTATGTCAGCGAGCGCGGCGCCTCCTTTTTCACCGCCGAAGCGCACGTACGCTACCTGCGTGAGCTGCGCGTCAACGATCCGGTGCGGGTGACGATCCGGCTGGTCGATTACGACGTGAAGCGGCTGCACTATTACTGCGAAATGCACCACGCCAACGAAGGCTGGCTCTCGGCCACCTCCGAGCAGCTCGGTCTGCACGTGGATATCAAGACGCGCCGCGTGGCCCCCTTCCCCGACGACGTGCTCATTCGCCTGGCACAGATGAAGGCGGCGCACGGCAGCCTGCCGCTGCCCGACGCCATCGGCCGCAAGATCGCCATGCCGGCGAAGAGCTAAACCACGCTCACGCGGTCGCGCCATTTCATGGACAACGAGGTGGCCCGAGAACTACTCAAGAGAGCGCTACCCAATTTTCCAGATTCTTTATTGGAAGAGTGGTTGGTGCCGTATGTTTTGGACTTGGTGCCCAGCGTTACTGATAGGGGACTAAAAATTCTGAGTGGCCGAACGATCGACTTCTGGCAGACAATCTCTTGGAGTCTAGAGAAAATTGATTTTGTTGATGTCGTTCAATCCAGGCTTACGCAAGTCTGCATTTTCGCCCTCATCCAAATGGACGAAGGATATTTCAAAGGAAGCGAGAACAAGTACTCTCGCGAAATACCGAATGGTAAGGAGCGTACCCTGCAGGCGCTCAAGTTTATCCAGGAGCATCGCGTTTTTCCTGGTCGACCTGTGTTTTTTGTCGAACCAAATGGAGCGTTAGAGATTTTGGATGGGAATCACAGGATTCTGGCTTTCATCCTAGCAATGAAAATGTACCCGCCCGCTGCCGACCGAATGCAGGAAGTATGGCTAGGGCGATTCTCGGACGGCGTTAGTTTAAGCTAACCTTCCTCTAATCCGGCTTTGGGAAATTGGTGATATCGTGAAGGTGTTGGAGGATTGGGAGGCAAGTGGTTGAACCGTGAATTTTGGACGATACCGCGCACGGCTTTACTCGGCGCGATCATCGTAGGCATCTGGGAAATGCCCTTGCAGTGGAGCTGGTTCGCCGCTGGTTATTGGTCAGTGGGCGTCGCTCTAGGGGCGCTTGTGGGCGCTATCATTGGCAAGTTTTTTCTGCACAAGAAGTCAAACTGACCCACTACCCATCTGCTGGTAGTGGGTCAGTTTGAAGATTTACGCAACCCGTCTGCGATCCATTCAATAAAAGCAATCAGCACGATAGCGGCCAACGGTGGCAGCACTACTACTGCCGTCCATATGTCAGTGCTGAATTGTATCTGACGCGGAAGCCCCAACCCGAGAGCGATGAGCCAACCAGTGATCCAGAAAAAGGAAGCCGCCATCCAGATTCTACGTATCGCCACTCGCCAATTCATTGTGCGCCCTCCCAATCCTCCAGCACCTTCAGGATATCACCAAGAACAGCTCTTGCAGATGGTCACGGCTATTCCCACAAGACCAACAACGATAGCGCTGATAGCGGCCCAAAAGGTCCAGCGTGTATACCAGAACGTATTTTCCTCACGCCCTTCATGCTTGAGTTCTTTCTCACGCAGCCATTTTCTTAAAAATCTGAGCTTTACCTCTCCGCTGGCCCAAAGGCCGCCGCTGAGATTATTATATGAATCACGTACTGCACTCTCACCAGCTTCCTCAAATTCTTTGCGCCAAGCAATTTCTTCGGGTGAGGGGTCGCTCATCGGGCGGCTTCCCAATCCTCTAGCACCCCCACAATATCACCAATCTCCCAAAGCCGGTCTGTAACCTTCGCGGCCATCGCCGGAGTCATTCGCAAGGTCTTATGGATGCGGACGAAATTGTAATACATGAAATGCAGCGCGACCGCGTGAGCGTGGTTTTCGACCTTCTTAGAGAACGCATTGGTTAGGCGAGTGAAGCGGCGCATTTGCATCCGCATCGTGAGGTTCTGGCGCTCGGCGTAGGAGGTCGAGATATGCTTGCGATCAGGCGAGCCGATGCGGGGCTTCTTCTTCGCGCCGTTGCACTCAGGCGGGCTGTAGCGGCGCTCGCCTTCTAGTGAGGGGCCGTAGGTTTTTACAAGCTGCGCATAGTCCACATCGCCACGGAAGCCTTCGCGCACGGCATCAACATACGCGCGGTGCCCGTCGCTGGTTACTTGAACACGATTGGTGAGGCGCGGCGCGAGATCGTAAATGAAAAGCCGCGCCGCGCCCGCATCACGGCTGCCGACAAACCATGACGGAACGAGTTTCGTGTCGGCGCAGATCGCGGTCCAAGTCCAAGTGTCGCCAGCAAAATGCGGAGCGTTCGTTGCCGCCGCTTTGTTTTGCTCCTTTGCGTAGGTGAACGTCCAGATTTCGTCGAGCTGTAGCCGCTTGCAGGGAAGGTTCCGAAACGCCTTGTCCTGATATTCGGAGCTTGCCTTTCCGGCATCAATCAGAAGCTTGGTGACGGTGTTCTTGCTTACGCCGGTTAGGCGCGTCACGGCGCGGATCGACTGCCCTTCGCAAAGCAGGTGCAAGATGCGGGCGCGAGCTTCTTTGTCGAGCTTGTTCATAGCTCGCATAATAGACCCTTTATGCTTAGCGTCAAGCATAATAGTCAGGCTGGTTCCCCCGGGCTCGTTAGTGAGTCTTTTCAGTTACTTAGCGAGCCGCACCGTCACATCTGCCCGGGTCACGAATGCCTATCAGCCGGTGGCAAATACAAGCGAAGCTGTATTCCTTCCCTTCCAAACTTCTCGGCCATTCGCTGGCGAAGCTCCGGCATATCTTGGCAAGCAGATGCGAGACCAATCAGCATCCATATATGTTCGACAAGCTTTTTTAGTCCGAATTGGCCGCTTAGCCACTGATGATAGTTTTGACCGTGACGCGGTACGGGCGCATGCTTCTTGAGCCATTCAGAAACATCAGGGTCTAGATATCCGTAAACCAACTCCATGACGAGCTTGCCCCAATACTTTGGACGTTCATGAATTGGGCCTTTCCAGCGCGTCAGGCGTCCAAACTGAATCCATAATTCGTCGGGGAATGTTTTTTCCCAAGGTCGCATCTCGTCCTCAAGAAACAATTGCAGTTTGATTCTGAGCGCATCTTCCGTGCGCTCGAATTGATATCCGGTTACCTCGTCAATTGCTGCCTCGATACCCGTCTTTG